>DAOVTR010000279.1 GCA_030633015.1 Bdellovibrionales bacterium | reverse complement strand
GTTTTGGTCTTAACTCTACCAATGTCTTTCCACCGCTGCTGAGCAATTTTATTGCAATTGGTGAGGAGGCCGGAGATGTAGAGTCCATCTTTGAGAAAATGTCAGTCTATTATAAAAAGCGGGTAAATCATAATTTAGAAATCTTTTCCAGACTGATTGAGCCTATACTTCTTTTTGTAATTTTTGGGGCAGTTTTATTCATAGCTCTGGCAGTCTTTATGCCAATGTGGTCAATGACTTCGGCCGCAAGACCCCACTAAGTATCTTCAGTTAGAATCATTTTAATATAAGGAGTTAGATTGGTAAGATAGTACATTTTATCAAAGAAACTAACATTTTTAATATTTTTAACTTCCTCTTGAACATTTTCAAGATAGGCAGAGAGAATAATAATTGGGGTAGTCTGATTTGGGCCTGTCTTGCCTCGAAGTGATTTAACAAAAGATTTTCCACTCATGGCCGGCATAACAAAATCAACTAAAATAATATCATACTTTTGATCTTGAGCAATTTCTAGACCTTCAACAGGACTGGTGGTTTTGGATATTTCACACTCAAATTCATCTTCCACTGCTTCAACCAGTAGTTCTAAAAAACTCTCTTCATCATCAATAATTAAAAATTTATTCATTTGGCCCTTAGTCTATTTTTCTTGGTAGCCTAACTGTTTTATTACCTCTTCAGCGGTGGTATGTCCTCTTTTTATTTTATTTTTACCGTCTGTAAGCATGGTGGCAAAACCAAGTTTTTCTTCCGCTATCTTTTGCATTTGTATACCACTCATTCCATCTTTTATACCAAGTTTAAGTTCATTATCAGGAATGAAAACTTCAAAGAGGGGCATTCTTCCGAGATATCCAACGTTATGACAAAGATCGCATCCTTTGGGTTTTGTTACTTTTCCAATTTGCTCTATAACCTCTCTTTCAAGATAGTTGGTCGCGTTTGACATATCTGTAATTTCTTGTCCGCAGTTTTCACAAACTTTTCTAACTAGTCTTTGAGCAACGATTCCCAATAGGGCCGATGATACAATATATGGTTCGATTCCAATATCAACCAATCTTTGAATTGTTGATATTGAATCGTTGGTATGCAATGTACTAATAACCAAGTGTCCAGTAAGTGCGGCCTTAACAGCAATTTGGGCAGTCTCTTCGTCTCTAATTTCCCCAACCATAATAACGTCAGGGTCCTGTCTTAAAATACTTCTTAGGGTATATGGAAAAGTCAGTCCGGCCTTGGGGTTAATTTGCACTTGATTAATTAAATTGAAATGATATTCAACAGGATCTTCAACGGTAATAATATTTCTCTCCATAGTGTTAATATAGTTTAACATGGAGTAAACGGTAGTTGTTTTTCCACTTCCAGTAGGGCCAGTGACCAAAATAATTCCGCTGGTACTTCGAAGCATTTTTTTTGCATTTTTTAGAATATTGTTGTCCATTCCAATGTAATTAATATCTACATTTAAATTTCCCTTATCTAAAATTCTTAGAACAATTTTCTCACCTTTGATAGTTGGAAGAGTAGAGACTCTGCAATCAATTTTATTTTTCCCAGTGCCTATTTGCATCCTTCCATCTTGAGGAATCCTTTTTTCTGTAATATCTAAATTTGCAACCAGTTTTAGCCTTGAAATTATGGCCGGTTGCAGTTCAAGGGGAAAAGTGTCTCTTTCGTGAAGTATTCCATCAATTCTTACCCGCACGCGAAGTACATCATCATCTGCTTCAACGTGAATGTCAGATGCTTTAGAATTTACAGCATTTTGGATAAAAGTATTAATCAGTTTTTCAACAGAGGTACTCTCTCTTTCTATGTTTTTTTCAGCTGCAGCAGCAGGTGAACTAGTTGGATCATCAGATATTTTTTTCAGTAGATCCTGAATATTATCCTCTTTTTCATAGACGTTGTTAAATCCAGAATCATAGGTCTGCTCAGAAATTATCATGGCCGTAAAAGGGACTGTTAAAATTTCTTTTAGTTTTATTATGACTTTGCTATCGACAATTCCTAGAATTAAAATATCATCTTGCATTTTAATTGGAAGTACTTTGTACTGTTTTGCAATGTCTTTACTGATGAGCTCAATGACATCTTTTTCTGATACAGCTTTATTAGCAGGAAGGTATTCTAGATCAGCTTGTATAGCGAGGGCCTTAACTACATCTTCTTCGCTGATTGTCTTTTTAGAGACGAGGTATTGACCAATGTTCATCTCTCGATTGTCATGTCTGTTTAGGGCCTTGATAAGTTCCTCTTCTGGAAGAAGACCTAGTTGTACCAAGATTGTACCGAGTGGTTTTTTCTTATTTAATAGCATATTCATTTCCTAATTTTCTAATAGTTATATCGGAATTAAAGATTTGATCTTTAATTATATGGAGTTAGCTGCAATATATGGCAAGATTAACAGACCATTGCAGTCAGATAATATTGAAATCATATTTGTAAATGATTAATTGATTTTATACAATTTATTAAATTCATTGGAGAGTTTATGAAAAAAATTAATTTTTTAATTATGTTTTTATTTTTAATATTTCAAGTGGCCTTTGCAAAAAATAGTTATATTTGGCTTTCAGTAAATGACGGTTACTATAACTCATGCATCGTTATTGTAGATAAGGAGTCTTACGAAGTTCAAAAGACGGTTTGTAAAAATTTTTGGCATATTGTAGATATCGCTTCACACCCTAAAGAGAATAAAATTGCATTTGTTGATAAACATGCTCATGCATTTTATTACATGGACCATCAGGGAAATATTATACTTCAAAAAGGCAGTGATACCTCGGGACCTTTTAGAGCTCCGTGGCAGGTTGAAATTGATTTTAGAAATAATAATTTTTATGTACTTGATACTTATTATAACGGAGTTTTAAAACTAAATGAGAAGGCTATTGTAACTGATCTAATTAAAGGATTTTCTTATAACGATGGATCAGGTTTTTATGGTTCGGAACTGATAATAGATTATAACCGAGGCATGTTCTGGTCAACTAATAGGTTCGGTCGAGATTATCAAATTAAGCTTTTTGATAGCTATGGCCATAATCATGCAAATATTAGTGGCATTAACCAGGCTTACGGAATTGATATTAACCAAAAAAGTGGCCAGAGTGTTGTCTCTGGTCGAGAGCAAAACTATATTTTAAATCCTGAAAAGTTGGAACAATTTAGTGATATTGAAGATTGTCTTGGACGTGAGTGCAGTCAAACAAAAGAGTCTAAAAAAATATTTAGCAAAATTGCAATTGATGAAAATAGTTCAAACTTTTGGGCCATAGAAAATTTAAAGGAGCTGTCTCTATTTAATAGTGAGGGAGTAAAATTAAAAACCATAAAAGGATTTCATCATATAACAGATATTGATTTTGATGAGAGTAAAAATATTTTATGGGTTTCTAGTAGCTCTCTTTATAATAAAGATCT
>DAOVTR010000088.1 GCA_030633015.1 Bdellovibrionales bacterium | reverse complement strand
GTGTGTTTTAATTTATGGGCCATCGAAGAACAAGATGATCAAACACTTTATAGATATCAACCTAGAAGTTTGATTGATTGGAGAGATATTGATTATCGAACTTGGACTAGTTTTAGATACTGGCATCATCAAAGAATCCAAAAGGAAAATCTAGGTGCAAATTGGCGTCAGATTCTAAGGCAATCTTCACTGAAAGAGGTTGCTGGAAGAGTGCTTCAGCCACGAGGCGATGTTAAGATCTTTAGAAAAGATCAATTTTGGACGCCTGAATTTAGATCATTTTTTAGAGAAGGTGATGACATAGAGACTGGTGAAAATGGTCATGTCTGGCTTTTTGTTTTTGATGGAACGTTAATAAGGCTTTCACCCCACTCAGTTCTAAGCTTCAATGAGATAAATGTTAGCCAAAATGAGGTCTTTTTGCATATGAGATTAGTTCGAGGTCATATGGCCGTAATTGCTAGAGATTCAGGCCCTCAAGAAATTATGGATAAAAGAGAGACTGATTCAATTTTTTATCCTTTAAGTTTGAAAGATGCTAATCCTAAAATTAATGTGGATCAAACTCAAAATGTAGAAGATTTTAGAAAAGAGATATACGTTAATCAATCTAATCGATTAAATGATTTAATTAAAAAAAACAATAAATGGCTTTCTCCTAAACCGCTATATCTCTTTAT
The DNA here is from genome assembly GCA_030633015.1 of Bdellovibrionales bacterium. The sequence goes on along the minus strand of DAOVTR010000088.1, from coordinate 6,170 downwards.
ATCTACTCCAACAAACACTATTTATGCTAAAAACTCTACTCTACAGGTGGCAGCTATTCCTTGGGGAAAAAGTTATTTTAAAAAACAGGTAGCAACTAGTGATGACGCATTTTTTAAGTCTTTTACTTATGAAGAAGATTCAATTTTAAAAGAGTATCAAGCTAAAAGTTGGTATGTTGTGGATTCAAAGGGGAGTAGTATTGAGTTAATTGAAAATCAAAAGGATCCCAAATTAGCCTTGGCAGAGTTTGTTACAAAAAGAATAAATACGATTAAGGTTGCAAGAGAGTTAATGCTTGAGAAGTATTCAAAAAATTTGTATTTGGAAACTCTTAATGGAGAAAAATTGGCCAATGATATGGGATATAGACTTTGGAAGTCAGGAATGAGTGAGAGTGATCCAATGTTTAAAAGAGTAGAGTTTTTACAAAAATATGCAGGAAAAAGGGAAAAAGCATATATGCAAACTAGGCAAAAATTAATTAATATACTTAAAAAAGATAATTTAAAGATTGATATGAGAGGTTTTGGATCTAAGTATTATGGCATTGCTCTAAGCGCTTATATGAATCTGAGAGAATATCGTTTAAATATTAATTCAGATAGAGTGCCTGTTTATGAATAGGTTTCAGGAGGAAAATTGAAGTATGCAATGGTTTTAGGGAGTAAAAGTCCAAGAAGACGTGAAATTCTAGGTTGGCTAGATATTCCTTTTGAAATTAGAAGTTCAAATATTGTAGAAAAGACAGATTTGATTAATCCTCAGGATATTGTTATGGAGTTATCTAAACAAAAAGGTATGGCCGTATATGAAGCGTGTAAAAAAGATGAACATTTTAGCAAAACATTCTTTCCGTTGGTGATCGCTTCAGATACAATTGTTACCTTAGATGGAAAGCATTATGGTAAGCCAGATAATGAGCAGGATGCAAAAGAGATGCTTATGGAGTTATCAGATAAAACCCATAAGGTATTTACAGGAGTACATATCGGAGCACAGGAGATTATATCTGGAAAATATAAAGAGACTACTTTTTATTGTTCAACAGATGTAACATTTAAAAAAATTACAAAAGATATTTTAAATAGGTATATTAATTCTGGAGAGTCATTAGACAAGGCCGGAGCTTATGGTATACAAGGTAAGGCATTAAATTTTATTTCAAAAATCAATGGCTCATATTCCAATGTGGTAGGATTTCCAATCGATCTTTTTATTGATAATTTAAAAGATTTTTTAGGATATGCTCAGGATAATGATGGTCAGTGGAGGGAGCTTATTCATGGCGGATGAAACAAACATAATTACTAGTTTTCTTAAAAAGTCAGGTGTTAAAATTTATAAAACTAAAATGCATGGAAGTTTTTTTGAGTTTTATGTGGATATAGTTGCTAAGCCGGGATCAAAACTTGAGAAGTTGTCTATTACACCAGAAGGTAGTTTTGCTATACATGTTAAACAACCTCCACTTGATGGAAAGGCAAATGAAGAGATTATTGCTTTTATTAGCAGAAGTTTAAGAATTCCGAAATCTTCACTTTCAATTATTGCTGGAGAAACTTCTAAGAAAAAAAGACTGAAATTAGAATATTTTTTTTCAGGGGAAAAAGATATTAATTACTATTATAAGGGATGGTTAAAAAGTTTGAGTTAGGTTTCCTATGAAATTTTCATTTCTTTTTATAATTATCATATTTATTTCTAAGCAAGGGTATTGTTTTGATGGTCAGGCGAGTCAAATTGTAACAGTGAAAGATGTTAGGGAAGCACTTGTTCAAATTAAACAGATAGAACCGTCGAAGTACTTAGATGAGATTAGTGATTATAAACGTCTAATTAACAGATACATTGAATATAAAAAATTAGTCTGTAAGGGAGAGTTTACTACGTTTATCATTGGTGAAAATATGGATGCAAGTAAACCAACTAAAAAAAAATTATCAAAGCAAGGGATGGAGATCTGCTTTAGGCAATTAAAAAATGTTCATTTGGATTTTGTCAGAGGCACATTTGTTGCGAGAAAAAAATATTTAGAACATATTTATAAAAAAAGAGTTAATGAACTTGAAAAAATAAAAGAGATAACTGTCAAAAATATTCAAAAAACTTACGAATTACCTAAGAAAAAAAGAAAAAGAATAAAAAAGTAATTTAATCTTCTATTTGCTTGTGTTTGATTAGTGGTGGGGCAATCTTTTTATATATTTTTTTTCTAAACATAGAGCGGATTGGTCTGACACTCAAACTTGAATAAATCGTTTTTTTTATTTGATTACTTGATGCAACTTTTATATCTGGATTAACAAAAATTTTTGTTCCTGGATTGTATAGCTTGCTTGAATTGTCTACTTTTTCATTCATAAATTTTCCTATATTTGTAACTTTTACTTTTTACCTTTCATTGTCTCAGTTGTCTACTGTGCAAAAACTATAGGCACGGTGCGCAATCGATCTGAGTTTTAATAATAAAATTGATAATAAAATTATAGTATTTATTAATTTTATTTTCATCTATAGGTATAAAACTCCTCTCGTGAAAAAGTTGTAAATAGTTGAAACTTAGGGCAACCTATTACAAATAACGGTATTAAAACAGCATTGCTTAATGGTGAATTCATGAGAACGCTTTTAATTTTATTTTTTTTTAGTCTTCTGATTTCTTCTTGCTCACTACTTAAAACGTCTTCAGTTAATCTCTTTGGTGAAATATTAACAGATGCAACAAAATCTGTTGAAGCACAAAATAGTCTTGATGATTTTGAAAAATCAACTCTTGCAAATTTACAAATGGCAGAGGGATTATTTGATCTTACAAAAAATAATAAAAAGCTGCTTATGTCACTGATTAAGGGATATTCTGGTTACGCATTTGTAGTTGATGAGACAAATTGGATGGAAGATTCGTTTAATGATCTTGATTTTTCCATACACAAAGTAAATGCTACTTTACATTATACAAAAGCAATAAAGTTTGCAGAGAAGTTTTTATCTTTTTATGACATAAATTATAAAATGTTAATTACAGCAAGTTCTAAGCAAAATGGAATAGAACAATTATTAGATAGTAAAATTAAAGATTCTGATGAAACGGCAATTGAGGCAATTATTTATTTTGCTCAGGCCTTAGTTAGTTATATAAATTTAAAAAGAGATAAGATTTCTCTAATTGCTCAATTGCCTGTAACAAAAGGAGTTTTTGATTGGGGATGCAAGAAAAAACCAGATATAGGATTTGGCCTTTGTGATATCTTTTACGCTAGTTACTATGCAGGAAGGCCTAAAATGTTGGGTGGACAGCCAAGTAAAGGGAAAAAAATATTCAAAAATTTAATTGTTAATCAAAAACATAATTGGCTTGCTAGGGTTGTTTATATTCAAAATTATTTAATACCAATGGGAGATAAGAAAGAATACCTTAAGCAGAAATTTTTTTTAGAAAATGCCACGAGGTTACATAGGAAAAATCTTTTGTGGTCACCAAATGAAAAAAATATTGAAGCGTTTTCTCAACCAGCAATTAGATTATATCAGGCACTTGCCATAAAAAGATTTAAAATTATTAAAAAATTCGAAAATGATCTATTTTAAAGGGTAATAATGAAAAAGATATTATTTGTTTTATTGTTAAACACTTTGCTTACAGGTGTTGTTGCTTCCAAAACGATTAAAATTGCTGTGGTTGCTCCCGATGGAACGAGTATGGCGAAAAGTATTAAACAAATGAGCAAAGAAATAAAGAAAGCAACAAATGGTCAAATTAAATTAAAAACTTACTATGGAGGTTCTCAAGGGGATGAGACTGATGTTCTAAGGAAAATTAGAATTGGACAACTTCATGGTGGAATTTTTACAGGTAAGACACTAGGAGATATTAATGGAGATATTAGAATAGTTGAAATTCCTTTTACTTTTTCACATGATAGAAAAAAGGCATGGAATACTCTTGATAAAATGACTCCATTTTTTAATAAGAAAATTGAAAAAAACAATTTTAAGAATTTAAGTTTTTTTGAAATTGGATTGGTTTATCTAGTTTCTAAAAAGAAAATTTCTAGACTAGAAGAGTTACATGGGGCAAAAATATGGGCATGGCAAGGAGATCCTTTAGTTGCAGCACTAATTGAAGAGATGAAGTTGGTTTCAATTCCTCTTCCACTTCCAGATGTTTTAACTTCTTTATCTACAGGCATCATTGATACTGTTTATTCACCTCCGTTGGGAATATTGGCCCTACAGTGGAATACTAAAATAAAATACCTATTAGATTTTCCACTTACTTACTCCATTGGAGCATTTTTAATTGATAAGAAAGTTTGGGATTCACTGGATAGTAAGTATAAACCAGTGGTTGAGTCTATATGCAAAAAGTATTTTAAAAAAATTAATGAAGATAATAATCGAGAAAATCTTGAATCATTAAAATTCTTTAAAGAATCGGGTGTTGAATTTATTAAGTTTCCTGATAATGATTATCGGAAAATAATTCAAGTACGTCAGGAATTAATTAAGGCATTAAAAAGAAAGTTAATTTCAGATGAAGCTTTTATAAAATTAAACAGAATAATTGGAAAATGAAATATATAAAAACGTTTGATAATACTATTGAGAAAATTACAAAATTATTACTAGTTATAGTCATGTTGCTTCTTATTAGTCTTAGTGTTTATTCTATAATTCTAAGATGGTTTGAAACTACTTTTTTATGGATTGAACCTCTAATTAGACATATGGTATTTACAGCAACTTTTTTAGGAGGCGTGATAGCAGCAGGTACTAACAGTCATATTTCTATTGATCTACTTGGCAGATATCTTAAACAATCAAAATATAAAAAGTTAAGTAATTTTGTTGAAAGATTAGTTTATATTATTGTTTTGTTTACTTTGGTATGGATCGTGATATCCGCTTACCAATTTGTAAAAGTAGAACTTCAGTACGGTAAAATATCATTTTTAGGAATTCATAGTGGAGCATTAGTCTCAATAATTCCAATAGGCTTTACGGCTATTTTCTTAAGGTTTTTTAATAAATTATTGCTAACTTTTTCACAAGACAATGGGATCAATAAATGACGGGGTTTATTGTTTCAATTGGTATTATTTTTGTTGCAATATTAGGAACACCTCTTTTTATTGTAATGTCTCTTTTGGCATTAATTGCTTTTTATCTAACTGGTAATCCAACATCAGTCATTGCTATTGAAATTTATAAAATAGCAAGTGCCCCAACTCTAATTTCTATACCTTTATTTACCTTTGCAGGCTATATGATGGCAGAATCAAAGTCTCCCCAAAGACTTTTGAAATTCACTGAAGCGGCTTTGGGTTGGTTACCTGGTGGAGTAGCAATCGTCGGACTTGCTGTGTGCGCATTTTTTACGGCCTTTACAGGAGCATCAGGGGTTACCATTATTGCGCTTGGAGGTCTGTTATATCCAATTTTAGTTAAAGAAGGTTATTCAGAAAAGTTTTCTTTAGGACTTGTTACAACTTCTGGATCTTTAGGACTACTTTTTCCTCCGAGTCTTCCGTTAATACTTTATGCCATTGTTGCAAAAGTTGATGTTGAGGTTCTTTTTAAAGCAGGAATTATTCCAGGAATCTTTTTAATAGTTATTTTATCTTTATGGGCAATTAAAAATGGACATGTTCATAAAACAAATGAAAAGTTTTCCATAAAAAAATTGCTTCATGCTATGAAGGGGGCTTGGGGAGAATTATTATTACCAGTCCTTGTACTGACTGCTATTTATGGAGGTTTTACAACTATTACAGAAACTGCAGCATTTACTGCACTTTATATAATTATTTTAGAATGTTTTATTTATAGAGATGTAAAACTGTTTTCTGATCTTCCAAAAGTAATTGTCGAAAGCATGAGTTTAGTTGGTTCTATTCTTCTTATTTTATGTTGTGCTATGGCCGTTACTAATTTTTTGGTAGATGAAGAAATACCTGCATTGATTTTCACAACGATGAAACAATATATAAGTAGTAAATATAGTTTTTTAATGTTTTTAAATGTTTTCTTGTTGATAGTAGGTTGTTTGATGGATATTTTTAGCGCAATTATTGTTGTTATTCCATTAATTATTCCTATTGCAAATGAATTTGGAGTTGATCCAGTTCATCTTGCTATTATTTTTCTTGCTAATCTCGAGATCGGCTAT
>DAOVTR010000217.1 GCA_030633015.1 Bdellovibrionales bacterium | reverse complement strand
TTCCAGATGCTTTCGAGCATCTTTAGATATTCCCTTCATAGACAATAATGCGGGCGTAAACTGAAGCTCTAGTTCTAAAAAACTAAGCATTTCTTTTAACTCTTCAAGCTGATTTAAAACAGTTTTCTTTTTATAACCTGACCCCTTCAAATCTTTAAGAGTCATACCACCTTTATAATTTTTAACTTCAACAATTGTATATCCAGTTCCATTTTTTACAATTAAATCAAGCTCTTTACTATTAAAAAATTGCTCTGATCTAAGCAAAATCTCTTCATTAGTAAAAGTTCCTCGTGGGTCTTTAAAGACATTGGGATAACGTTTTTTTAAAACATTTAAATGCTTTGGACGCAAATTTTTAAATTTATTTTTCACAGCATTATTTAAAATTAAATTTATCTCTCTAGTTCCTTCATGTTTTGCCATCATATTATTGAAATACACTTCCTGAGCAATCACGTTTTCTAATCTAAATACAGCATCTAACTCACCCAGAGGACCTAGATAATTATTAATTCCAAATTTTTCAATTATCTCAATATGTCGACGTAAATCTAAATCAACTGGCTCATATAATGCTGATAAATTAGAACGTTTCATTTGCTTAAATAAATTTATTTGTTTGGGCCTATTAGCAAGTGACCTGCTCGCTATTTCTAAAAAATGATCTAATTCTGTATCAATATATCTTATAGAGTTAATATGTCTTACAATTGAGTCATGGGCCTGAAAAAAGAATTCTAAAGACTGCAAAACCGTTGGATATTTATCATGTTCTGCTTTATATCTTCTAATAAATTTTTTAATAGAAGGTCTTTTTTCTAATAACTCATCTCTAAAATTTTTAAAATTGGGAATAGAACTGGAAAATGAGTTCTCACCTGAAACAATAGGGCCATTTTTCAGTGTCCCAGATTTTAATATTTCATGAAAATTGTAAATACAAGTGAATCTATTGTTTGTTTTATAGGAACCAAAAACACTACTACTTTCGAACGAAAGCACTATAATTGCTAAATAAATTAAAAAACCAATATTTTTCATGAATTTCCTAATAGATAAGTAACTTAATTTAAAATATTTATTAAGTATATCTAGTGTGAAAAAGCTATTTGATATTTATGAATCAAACAGGCCAAGGCTTACCTGCCTATTATCTTTTAGGTCTTCATCTTCGAAATGATCTTCAAATATCTCTTTTTTCATACACTTACCATCATGTGTATCAATTACAAAAAAAGACATCTTTCTATACTTTTTTTTCAGCTCTATCATGGCTTCAGTTATTAGTTGAACATTTTTAGGGTCATCGTCACTCATACCAAATCGATGATGAGGATTATCTCCATATTGAAGAAGCGCAGTTTCTACAGATTTTTTTATAGCGAATTTTTTTAATTCCGCTGTGATTTTAATTTTATCACTACCGGTCAGGAATCTGCGAACATCGGGGTTGCTAACAGGAAAGACACATAAATAGTTAGGAGTATGTTTTAAAAGTTTCTTTTTTACTAATAATTTTATGCCCTCTTTAATGGTCTCTGGAGCATGCCCTCGGGCCGTAATTATGGAGATAGGTCTTTTATTATAAGTAGCATGGTAAAAAAAATCCCAACTAGGCCCCTTCCAAATCCAATCAGGTCTTTTAAGAGCGTCCTCTAGATCACTGATAAAACTCTGTTTTTGGCCTAATATTTTATCCATAAAACTTATTTTAGAGTCTCTAAAATATCGAAATGATCCAACCTCATCATTATAATCAAAAATATATTCAGCAAATATTCCAGTTTTTCCAATATTGCACCCCTCTTGGGCCAATTCCTGTGAGGTGATCATCTTCTCTTTACCAGTTTCTTTCTCAAAAATTACGATGGGAGTTGAAAGATTCATAATATTGTCATCAAAATCAAAAAAATAAAAACTACGACCGTCCTTATCACTGTTTCTATCTTGTTCGTAAGGTCTTGGAAGCTCCAACTCCAACTGCCCTTTGATTTTTTTAGTTCCTGAGTTCATTAATCTCTCTCATTTTTCAAAACTCTGCAGATATCTCTTTTCCATAAAGGAAGATTTGATATTTTTATATCTTCTCTACCTTTTGCCATCAGGGTTGGTATTCCATTAAGTACACCAATTCTACCAAATGCATATTCAATCTCCCCACCAGTTCCTTGGAGAACCTTTCTTGCATAACACATATTACTAAGAGGATCCATGTCGTTTGAATTTCCAACAGGTCTTCCATTTACAACTTCTCGTGGATCAAAACTTCGAATTAAAGATATCCCAAGTTTTTTTCCTGCAATAAAAAGATAGTTACTTTTATAAAGACCAATATTAAAAAGTTTCATTGGTTTTTCAAGGAGGTTTAACTTAATACATTTTCCTTTAAGATCAAAAAATGATTTTAAAGATTTAGCTTCAAGATCTTTTTTTGTTAAAAACGGATCGCTTTCACTACAAATTTTCACCTTAGTATTTATTTGTGGATCACTCACTATCTTGATCTGATCATCAAAAGAATAACTTGTTTTAAAACTAGTTATTTTAGAATTTGTGAGTGCCAAATAACTAAACTCAGCAACAAGCGGTAGATGATCAGTAAATCCCTTTCCTACAAATTCATGATATAGCACTCGACATCTTCTACTTTTTGAATTTTTTTTACACGATCTTTTTTTTAAAATTTTATTAATTGGTTTTAATTTTGCATCATCAAGCTGAGATGTTTTTCTTCTGATCATCTGCCATCGATATGGATTTCCATCACTGTTAACCAGCATATCATTTGCTTTACCTTTATGGCCGACAACCTGAAATGAATCTTTTACATATTGAAGTCCTCTACTATCAAACAAATTTGAATCAATCATGAAATGTGACAAATTTGAATAACGTCCCGAATAGGTTACTTCCCATCTGTCCTCTAAAGGAAGTTCAAACCACAGATTATAAAAGAGGGTTGGGTAAGATCCATTTTGCACGACATCAATCCTTTCACTACTTCCAAGTATCGCAAGGGATGGCATCCAATATTCATTATTAAAATCCCCTAATAAAATAAAATCAGTTAAAGGAAATAACTTTTTAGTTTCTCCAACATAATTTTTTAATACTTCTGCATTTGCAACTCTCACTGACTCTGAAAAACGACAATTGCTTTTACTGCTGCATCCCTGGCTTCGCCAATGATTATTAATAAACTGGGCCTTAGTCTCGCCTACATTAATTTCGAATACTTGCATATCTCGTGTAGTATAATTTGCGGTTTTCTTATCTCTTGCAGAAAAATCATTAAATGGCCGAAGGGAACTATTAAAATCTATTGATTTATTAACCCCTGGTATTTTAGAAATAAAAGCTGTTGTAAGTGCTACGGGATTATGACTTTCTTGGTTACCTATATAAAAATAACGGTATCCTAAAGAGGTAAGTTTTTTATATAAACTTCCACCTTTTTTAAACAGTTCAACATTTCCATTAGCACTTTCAATTTCTTGAATACCTACGATTTCTGGTAATCCCATCAGTTTGAGCTGAATGATTAAATTATCCTCTTTTGCTTGCTGTACTTTGGGCAGATACCAATTAGAAAATTCTGGTCTAAAAATATCATATAAATACATCTGTTTTTTATCAGTATTTAATGGATTACTATCCCAAAAATTCAGTGCATTTAAACTTGCCACCTTAAAAACAGGTGCGAAGTTTAATATTTTTGAATTTACAAGAGAGTTAAAATGGAAACTGATTTGCCCCCATTTATCAATATTTTGCAAAGAACTTTTAATTTCAAAAACTAATTTCTTACTAAAACTAATTTTACTATTTTTAAAAAAAACATCCCTTAATTTAACACTGCTAATAACTTTATTATAATTTTCAATATTTAAAGAAGAGCGTTCTAAGACAACCATCTGCAAAGAAACATTTTTTTTATCTTTAACCATATTAAGATAAAAGGATTTTAATTTACCGTCTGCTCTAAAACTCAGATAACCATTCTCAAGAAAACTATCAATTATTTGTCTCGAATAATTGGAGTTAATTTTAATGTTTTCAACTATCTTAGGCACTGAACTATTTAAAATATAGTTTTGTCCTTGATCATGTGAACATGAAACAAATAAAAATATTATCAATATTAATCTTATCAATTGATCTTGCTTAAAAGTTTGATTAAAACTTTATATGTGGTTTCAACATCAGC
>DAOVTR010000329.1 GCA_030633015.1 Bdellovibrionales bacterium | reverse complement strand
CTTATAGTCATTCCCATATGAATGGCTGCACCAAGAACTTCAAAATCAAATGACCATCCATTAGATTTTACTATTTTAAATATTCTTATTGCCGATTCTTTTGAAAATGCTTTATATCCACAGTGAGTATCTAGAATTCCTGGTAATAAGAATTTTTGAATTAAGTTATTAACAAATCTACTCCAATATTTCCTAATTATAGGAACTTTTAGATCATCCCCTTTATTTATATAACGAGAGGCAATACATATATCTGAGACTCCTGTAACAACGGGAGTTAATATCTTAGGAATTTCTATCGCTTTCATCGAGCCATCAGCATCGTACATTATGCGAATATCTCCTTTGCATTTAAGCATACCTTTTCGAACGGCAAAACCCTTGCCTTGGTTTTTAGAATAGGTAATAAGTTTTAGTTTATTAATTTTCAGTGACATATCTTTTACAATTTGTGCTGTATTGTCTGTTGAACCATCATCAACAACAACAATTTCATAGTTGTAATATTGATCAGAAAGAAAAATACTTAATTCTTCAAGAGTGGGAATAATTCTTTCACTTTCATTAAATGCAGGAATAACAATACTTATAATTTTCATTTTTTTTTATTTTTATCGCTTAATTTATTCTACCCTAACTATCAAATAGCAGCAATTCTCAGATGCAGTGCGAAATTCAATTATTTCTAAATCAGGCAAAGTCAATATTGCCTGATTTTCAGGGAAGAGCTTAGTATTCGGGTTCCAAAAAAATAATATCATTTTAGCAGCTATCTAGAGAAAATTCTGGTGATGATACGACCCAACTTTGCAATTGATTCCAATTGATATTTAAAGTAACTAATGAAAAAAATGAAAGCATTTATGCAAATAACCTTTACAACATTCGTTGTTACCTTTGATTCACTTTTGTCATCATCCTCTTCAAAATCATTAAACCAAGTAAAATTAATTATCTTCGTTCTGGGCTCTTTAATTTGAGGTGAATTAGACGCAAGTCCGTCTTCAATAATAACAATAGGAAGTTTTGAATTGGCTCTGGGGCATGGCACCCTATTTCCTTATTTTTTACAACTTGGCTTAAACCCTTTGTCACAAGAATATTTAAAAAATACTTTAGCCGACTCTTTGTCACCATTTTTAGACTTTAGATATCCAACATTATAACAAGACTTAAGCTCTCCAAGTTTACAAGCATGAATTGCAAATTTTATGGATTCATTAAATTTCTTTTTATCATATAAAACTTCAGAAACTTTTTTACATCCTAATTTGTCTCCAAGATCGCATGACTTTTTAAGATAAGTTATTGATTTATTTTTTTTATAAACCTTAATACATCCAACAGACAATCCTAAATCACAGGCCTTTTTAAAAAACACCATAGGTTTTTCCTGACAGTTAGTTATTTTTTGGGCCATAAAACCAACATTGTAACAAGCTTTAGAAAACCCAAGGATACAAGCTCCTTTTGCTGCCTGCATTGAACTAATATCATCCCCCTGTTTTGCAAGGAGATAGGAAAGCTCATGACAAGACTCTGGTGACTTCAAATTACAACCCTTTTCATAAAACTGTTTTGCCATCAAAATAATTTTTTTTTCTTTAAAATAATCAGCCAAAGTCAAGCAACCTACTGAATCTTGAAGGTCACATGATTTTTTTAAATACTGCTTTGTTAATCTACCATTACCTTGATTTTTGTAGATAATACCCGCAAAAAGACACCCCTTTGGATCATTGTTACTACATGAAAGCTCAAAAAATCCTTTCGATTTTTCGCTATTATTATGAAGCATCATTAAAGAGAGTCCAGCATTAAAACAAGCTCCAGAAAGAGTTGCCTTACATGCAATATTAAAAGAGTTAAACGCCTTTTGATATTGTCCCATTTGAAATTCATATTTTCCAAGATCATAGCATTTTTTAGGACTATTTAAATTACAACCACTAATTACAACTTCCTTCTCTCCAGATATTTTTTTGTATTTATTATAAGTCTCAATTAGTTTTGAGTTATAAATTTTAGCCCTGAATTTTTTCGTAGCGTATTTAGACTCATTACACTGTCTACCTGTTAAACTGGCCCGCACATATACTCGAAAATACTCACCAATTTTTTCATCACATCTTTCATGAAATTTGACTTCCTTATGCGGGAATATACACTCTTGAATCAATCTACTTATGGCCATCCCTTCAGCTTTTATATAGGCTAACTCTAAATTTTCATCCGTAGCTGTCCCTGAAAACCATATCCAACCACCACCTTGAGTTCTTCCATCCTCTTTTACCCACTGTAACTTTTTACATTTTGACTCGCTCTGCCAAAACACTGCAAATGAACTATTAAATGACAGCATTACAAATAGTAATAATAATATTGTCTTCAAAATAAATAACTCCCTTTCAAAATACAAAAAAAATATATACAATTTAAAACATTATAAATTAAAAAGGATTATAAAATGTTCAATAAGCTTCTGGCCATTATAATACTACTATCTTTAATGATTTCGTGTAGTACTATTTCAATGCAATACAAAACTGATTTCAAATCTAAAAACGGAAAAGAAGGCCAATTTTTATATAAAAAATCTTATAAAATAGGAAACTTGAAAACTTGGTGCATAATAACAGGACTCTTCTATGGAGGAGCTTGCTGGGGCTACCTTTTTTACCCCTCAAGCACACATAAAAAATTAATAACGACAGATGCAAATATAAAGCTAGCTGAGCAATTAGGTACATCTAAAATAAGTTATAATAACACAGAAGCAATCAAACTTAGCTGGGATGATATAAGCCAATCAGATACGCTTATAATAAACAATCAAAATGAGATTAAAAGTAATCCTAAATCAACATCCAAAGATGACTTAAAAGGATTCTTAAGATAGGTGCATGGCACTTTTTAATATAGTTGTACAAAATCACTATCTTGAACAGAGCCACCAGAATGCAAAATTGCAATAGACCCATCTTCACCAAAATAATCAATCACTTCAATTGTGCCTTT
>DAOVTR010000252.1 GCA_030633015.1 Bdellovibrionales bacterium | reverse complement strand
CTACAGCATCTTCACCGTAGATTCTTCTAAACCATTCCTGATCAATCTCTTTAGGAGATCCTTCAAATACCAACTCTCCATCTTTTAAAGCAATAACTCGACTTGCATATTGCCGAACGAGAGAGAGAAAATGAAGATTACAAATAACTGTCACTCCCATCTCTTTATTAATTTTTTCAAGATACTGCATTACAGAATTTGATGTCGCAGGATCTAAACTTGCGACTGGTTCATCTGCAAGTAAAAGATCAGGGTTTTGCATTAGTGCTCTTGCAATTGAAACACGTTGTTGCTGACCACCACTTAAATTGTCCGCACGAACATCCTCTTTTCCTTCAAGTCCCACAATTTTAATTTTTTGAGCTGCTTCATTTTTAAAAACCACAGGAAAAAGATTTGCAATTGATGCGAAAAGACCAGTTTTTGAAAGTTTACCTGTTAAAACATTTGTTGTTACTGTTTTTCTAGGTACTAAATTAAAGTGTTGAAAAATCATTCCAATTCTTGATCTAACCTTTCGAAGCTCCCGTCCCTTAAGAGTAGTCACTTCTTTACCATCAAATAAAATTGAGCCACTGGTTGAATCATGTATTCTGTTAATACACCTTAAAAGAGTAGATTTTCCTGAACCACTTAGCCCAATGACGACTAAAAACTCTCCCTTTTCAACTTCAAAATTAACTCCCTTTAGAGCGCGACATCCGTTAGGATAAACTTTTTCAAGATCTGTAACTTTGAGAAGTGCCATATAACCTCTATTTTTTCTTTAAAAGAGCATTCGGATCAATATTTGTAATTGCTATCATTTTTCTTAGGCCGTCATAATCCTTATCAGATGATCTAACCAATCCATCTACACTATAAATATTTTTTAAAATCTTTTTTCCATCTTCTGTAGCAATAAACTTTTCAATGGCAGCGATAATATCGTTAGTTATTTTAGGATCAAGACCTTTCCTAAATACAAAAGGATCATTCATAATTTTTTCAGTAATTTTAATAATTTTAACTTTTTCTGCAACGTCAGGAAACTGAGTTTTTACTCTTGCTCTAGCGTCTCTTATCTCTCCAGCGGCTGATGGTGGTGAATAATAAGTTGCTCCAGCATCAACCTGTTTTTGATAAACCATTGTTACAACATTATCGTGTTTCATGGCAAAAACAGTATTTCCAAGCCTAACTCCACTCTCTTTAATTATTTTAGATGGAAACATATATCCAGAAGTTGAAGATGCGTCAGTAAAGGCAAACTTCTTATTTTCTAAATCTTTAACAGTGTTAATTCCACTATCAACGTGAGCAATGATTTGTCCACGATAATACTTTTCACCATATCTTATGACTGTAAGCTTTGCCTGCGCTCCATATTTTTGGTTAGCAAGTATATATCCAAAAGAGTTCATAACAGCTACATCGGCTCTTTTTGATCCAAATGCTTCAACAACTGCAATATAACTGGTTGGTATTCCAGTTTTAAAAAAAAGTCCTGTCTCTTTTTCAAGATACTTTATAAATTGATCAGAATTTGATGCAATCGTTTCTGAGTCAACCGACGGAGTAAAATAAATTTTTACTGGATTGCCCTCACTACCAAGCTCTTTCTCTTTCAATGTACAGGAATTCATTGAAGCAACACCTGCAATAATTAAGATTAAAAACAGAAATCTTCCTAGATGATTAAAATTCATTGTGGTTCTCCTTTAATTACGAAAAGTTGAACCTTTTTACATGAGTTAAAATACTTTGAATCAATAAATATTTAAATTTGAAAAGATTATCAACACCTAGTATTTTTTACAGATAAGATGGTAAAAACTATGAAAAATTAGCTCTAAATCAATTAATAATCTTCAGCAGTTTTTCTAATATGAGTCATGGATTTTGCTTCTTGGCTATGAACGACACCATCTAAAACCTCCGCAAAAACCACGGCATGATCCCCTGGTTGACTAATTGAGATCTTTTTACACACCATAGATGATTTAGCCTGCTTTAATAGAACTCCACCATCTTTTGAAGTTTCCAATTTTAATTTTTTAAAAGGATTTTCTTCACCTTTATAACCACTCCAAAAGTCTTTTAAATAACTTTTATCATGATCTCCAACAGTATTAATTGTAAAAACTCCACCATCTTCTATAAACTTAAATCCTTTACGGTGAGGATTCATGGCGATGGCCACGATGAGCGGCTTAAATGATACCTGCTGAACCCAACTTGCAATAAATCCCTCTACATTGTCATTATTATCTACACCAATAATAAACAGGCCAGATGGTATATGTCCTGTCGCCTCTGATTTTTCCATTTTAACTCCTTAAAAAATTAAACATATTTAAGATAAATACTTATAAACTGTATTACAATAAAAATCACCCTAATTGCCACGACATAACTAATTTAATATTAAATCCACGAAGATAAACGTCAAAACCCTTTATCCATCGCTGTTTACTTGAATCATACGGCATATTGTGTTAAAATACATCATTAAATAATTTTGTCTGCAGTACGTCTGTTGCCTAGTATGTAAGTGATACAAAATATAAAAGACCTACATAAAGAGTAGGATTTTGGAAGAAACATGAATACTTTCTTTCGTATAAGGTTGTGGATAATCACGCTTCTAGTGATATTTTTATACCTCCCTTTGGCCACATCACAAGAATTTACAAACTTCAAGCTTACACCTAAATTTAAAAATATAAACTCATCAAAGACATTAACAAAATCGCTACCATCTTATGGGCCACAAACTATTACAGATGCCATCAATCAAAACGGTAGCAGTATTTATGACTCAATAATAAATTTCATTATTCCCAACTATCAAAACATTGGAACATCTCAAGCAACATCAATTCTACACCATAATGAACAATTTAATCTTGGTACGCAAAACCACTCCGGTTTTACCTGGCAAAAACCAATGGGAAATTTCTATATAGGTGTTGATCGCCAACTAGAACCGGATCTTTTTGATGATATAAGATGGATTATAAAGGATAAATTTATAATAAATATTAATGCCTATACTTACCTTAAAAACTTGGAAAATGATGGGTTAATTGAAATTTCTGATATCCAACTTGCTGCTTTTGCAGGAATCATGTTTCAACGTGAATTTAGATATGTCCATTTTGCGAATAGTTTTGAAGAAGGATTGACAAAGGAATTTAATAAATTATTTTTAAGCTTTAATTTTTTTAATCAAAACAATATTTTAGAAATTGCTCCTTATGAGTTTATAACCAAAAAAGACTATTTATATATTCAAGCTGGAATAGGAGGTCAAATTCAACTACCTTATGGAGCTTCGCTCGGAGGAGGAGTTTTAGTAAATAAAAAGCAACTATCAGAAGTTACGATTCAAGCACTCGGTCCTCGAGATCCAAAACAGGTTGATGAAATTCTAAGAGTCTCAGTTGATAAGCAAGATGGGTTTGAAGTTATTGGAAATCTAAACGTCGCAATCGATTTTTTTAATCTTTTAAAAATCACCCTTTTTGAATATGAATATAGCTATGAATACTCTGAAGCTGAAAAAATATATTTAAGTTTTTTTAAAAAAGATGCTTATGAACTACAAGATAAAAACTCATTTTTAAATAAAGTTGTAGATAATTTATTAAGTTTTAGAAAAGTTCCTCTCAATACTCTATTACCTTATCTTGTCTCTCAAGAATCCAGGATTCAAGAAAATGAATATTCAAAATATTCCCTACTGTTTTGGGGTCAAAATGAAAAGAAACTAAGTGGGCAAAT
>DAOVTR010000239.1 GCA_030633015.1 Bdellovibrionales bacterium | reverse complement strand
ATGTACATCCCCAGAAACCTTTATAACATCCTGATCAAAAGGAGCGTCATGGGCAATTACGTTATGAATGGTAATATCAGTTGCATCTAAAACACGAATCATGCCATCGCCAGGTGAACCTTGATTTAAACTTCCATATACTTCAAAACCACTTATGCCACTATTAGATATTCCGGTTAACCTAATAGCACTTTGATCATCAGCAAATATTTTGGCCTGACCTATACCATCAACTGAATACAGCCATAAATTACTTTTTAATCCTATCCAATTTTCATTGTATGTTCCTTGTCGGACACAAACAGTATCTCCAGCTCCGGCCAGATTAATAGCATATTTAATAGATCTACATGGAGAATTACTCTCACCACACTGAGAACTATCCATGCCTGAAGTCGATACAAACTTAGCATTATCTCCACTACAATTTTCATCCAACTGATCTGTTATAGTCGAACTGTTATTATTAGTTGAAGTGTTGTCATCGTGACTGTCTTGATCTCCATTAATGGCTCCATCATCACTACTATTTGATGAAAGATCTGTGCTATTTCCACTTCCAAGATCTAAAGAGTTGGTGTCAACACACGAACTCATCAGTATAAAGATAAATATTAAAAAAGATGTTGATAGTATGCTTTTCATAGCTACTCTCCAAGCTTTGCTAACTTATCGTAATAAATAGATATAAATTTATTTTAATACTGATTGTAATAAACGAATGTTTAATAAGAGAGATTAGGTTATATACATAGTAACATACTGATATTAGATAGCTTTTTATCAAGAATATAATATTTTTGAAATATTAAGTTGCCCATAAATCAAGGCATAATGGCCTAAGTTTTATTGACTCACTCTAATATTTAAAATAATCACTCACTATCCTTACTCAAGTAAAAGTGAAATAATTTACAATATTTAGAAATTATTGATGAGTATTGGCTTGTTTCTTCAACAAAAAGGTGTTACACTGGTGTCACACTAGCGTAAGGAGAGAGCATATGCCTACAGCAAAAAAACGAATAAATTTAACAGTTGATGATGAGTTATATAATGAATTGGAAAAAATCCAAGATATTAGAAATGCACCATCATTATCAGCTGTTGTGCTGGAATTAACTAAAGAAGCCTTAGAGGTCCAAGAGGACTTATATTTTGCAAAACTTGCAGATGAAAGAACAGGAGAAGATACAATTTCCCATGAGGAAGTTTGGAAAAAATAATGTGGAAAGTTATCTATAAAAAATCTGTTAAAAAAGATCTTAAAAGTATTTCTAAAGAAAATCAGTATTTAATTAGAAAGGGCATAGAAGAAAAACTTTTAATTGATCCAATCAAATTTGGATTACCACTTAGGAGAACTCTTAAAGGATACATGAAACTAAGAGTTGGTGATTATAGAATTATTTATACAGTTTCAAAGAAAACAATTACTGTACATGTTGTTAAAATTGGCCACAGAAAAGATGTTTATCAAGCTTAATAATCAATTATTGTATCGTCAATTTAATGTCAAATTTCAAGAAACCTTTTTAAGATAACCTAGATTATGAGAGGGAGAATCCTTCAGTCTCATTCTTCTCTTATTATACTCTTGAGTAGTTTTAACCGAAGCATGGCCTACATCTTGAGATACCTTTAAAAGCTCTTCACCGGCCTCTAATGCTGAACCTATGTAAGTTGCTCTGGCCGAATGAGGAGAAATCTTTGTAGTAATACCAGCAAGCTTAGTATATTTTTCTACCATATAATCGATGGCCTTAGGTCTTAAGGGTTTTTGTAGATTAGCATTTTCTTTAGAAGGATTTTTACTTGGCTGAAAGAGGTTATGCTCTGGTTCAATAAGCCGATCGATGCTTTTCATATGCTCCATATAAACTTGAATAATCTCTTCACATATAGGATGGATTACCTTAAGAAGATATTTTCCTCCTTTGGCCTTAATTGAAATTACGCAATGACTATTAGCTACAAAAAAATCCTTTCTTTTAAGTCCTATCAATTCTGATTTTCTAATTCCAGTTGAAAACAGAAGATAGATAACTGCTCGGTGAAGGGGAGTGCCTTTTTCATTGACCGCTTCAAACAACTTAATAACATCATCATCAGAGAGATCATTTGTCTCAGTTAAAACTTCCTGCCTAGGCCTTTTTACACTCGTTGCTGGATTGAACTTAATGAACCCTTTTTCGGCCAAGAAATCAAAATAACTTGATACAGAAGAGAGTTTTCTATTAATAGTTTTAGGGGCAAACGATTTATCTGTAAGATAGTTTCGATATGCAACAATATGGAAACGCTCAACATTAATAATTTTAAAAACAGTTCCTGCAAAGTTAATTTTTATAAAACTAATAAATTGCTTAATATCATTTTTATAAGATTTCTTAGTATGGATGGATGTAAAATTATTAAAAAATTCATAATCTAATTTTTGAGCATCATCAAAAGAATAAACTTTTGCAACGCTTCCGGAAGTAGAGTAGGGAGTTAGCTGGTTTTGTTTTGACATATTTATTACCTATAATTTCGTATCGACAATCATTAGTAATAGTTTAATATTTAAAGATTTTTTTTAAAATAGATCGAAGTTTATTCCGTATAATTTAGGATGGATAAATAACCGTTTAGATCAGTTTATTCCCACGGGGGCCTTGGTATTCCATTTGGAAATTTATCTTTAATATGCTTTGGATGGCAAACTCCACAATAATAATAACTACCGACCTCATCACGTTCAAAATATCTATGCAAATTAGTATTTTCAGATCCATGAGGATTATGGCAAGAAGCGCAACTATATTTTTTTTCTGGATGGACCGGATCATCTCCACCTTCTGTCGGATGAAAATTAATAGGATGACCCTTTCCCATACCATAGCTTATATTTTCATGACAATTTAAACATACCTTATTAACTGTATCTTCAATTAAATTATCCTCATTTTTATTTTTATCAAAGTGACTTACATGACAAAGATTACATTCATGAGCAATTCCACCATGGGCCGAACCTTTAACTTTTGTATCATGACAATATTTACAATCATTCCAATCAATGTCTGAAGCAATTACTTGAAGGGAAAATAAAAAGAAAACAGTTATTAAAAATTTCATTTTAATATATATATCAGTTAAATGAAATAAATAGGCCTAAATGAAAAATTTATGCAGTACACAAAAAGGGGGTGGGGCAGGAAGATATATGTCTTTTTTTAGGTAGTTACAACTTTACTCCAAACTTATTTTCATAAGCCTCTAAAAGATTAGGACCAGATTGATTATCAAAATCTTCATTTCTTAAATTATTAAGATTAGTCATTTTTCTATCAGTAATCCTGCGATAACCATAATCATCCATATCAAAAAATAGCTCCTCAGTTTTTATTCGTCCCCAACTAAAGAAAACAATTTCTCCATCTAGCTTTGTTCGAATATTCATTAACTCTAGTGCCGCTTTAAACAGACCAAAACTTTCTATATCAGCAGTAGAAAAAATATTAGAAATTGTACCAGGCGTAGTTGGATGAGTATGAATAATTAAAACGCGCCCCAAATCATCAAGATTAATTTTATCAAGAAGCTGAAACATTTTTTTTAGAATTCGTTTAGCAGAAATAGATACAACGGTATCTCCGTCAACAAATCCGTGAATAAGAAGCTTCCCATCTTTCCCATACAGCTCAACATGACCCAACTCGACTTGAAGCTTCGACGATTTTTGAAATAGTTTTCTCCTGATAACAATTCTAGGATTATCACTGGTAAAGAATGTTTCAACGGCCGCAAGACAACTTTTAGTGTCGATACTAAAAACAGGTCTAGAAGCAAGTATTGAAATAAAAAATAGTATCCAAAAAAACTTTTTCATAATTTATTAGCAATTATAACATTCTACTCATCTGATCGTTCTAAATACCTTACACCATATAAATTATCCCCATATGCAGAACTATATACAAGTATCCTAATGGAAATATAATTATCATCAATAACT
>DAOVTR010000376.1 GCA_030633015.1 Bdellovibrionales bacterium | reverse complement strand
GGAATTGTATCTGTAACAATCAAACTATCCAAATCATCACAGCGAGTTATTCTATCAAGGGCCGGATCCGACAAAACAGGATGAGTAATACACGCATGAACCTTTGTTGCTCCTTTCTCTTTAAGCCCTCTACAGGCTTCAAGCAAAGTACCCGCGGTATCAATAATATCATCAATTATTACACACTCTTTACCATCAACATCACCAATTATATTCATAGCTTTGGCCACGTTTTTTGCAACTCTTCTTTTATCAATCATGCCAATATCACTTCCTAACTTTTTGGCATAATGTCTTACTCTTTCTACCCCTCCACTATCTGGAGAAATACACATGGTTTTTTCCGTCATCAAATGTTCAGACATATATTTTGCAAAAACTGGCGAAGCATAAATATTATCAAAGGGAATATTAAAAAATCCCTGAATTTGACCTGCATGAAGATCCATAGTCATTACTCTGCTTGCTCCGGCCGTTGTCAAAAGATCTGCAACAAGCTTTGCTGAAATAGGAGAACGAGGAGAAGCTTTTCGATCTTGTCTTGAATATCCATAATGAGGCATTATTGCCGTTATGGAAGATGCTGACGCTCTTTTTAATGCATCAATTATTATTAATAGCTCCATCAAATGATCATTTACGGGAGTAGAAGTGGACTGAATAACAAAGACATCAGCACCTCTTACGGTTGAATTTATTTCACAAAAAATTTCACCATTTGCAAAATGAACAACCTGAGGATCAACAGGGATAATATCTAAAATTTCCGAAATTTTAGATGCAAGGAGTGGATTTGAAGTACCTGAAACTAAAACAATTCTACTCATGAGTAAATCCAGAAAAAATGGCTGGGGTGGCAGGGATCGAACCTGCGAATGACAGAATCAAAATCTGCTGACTTACCACTTGTCGACACCCCAATTGATAATATCGAAACGCAAAAACTATACTATTCTACTAATTTAATTGCAAGGATTGATTTTCATTAATATTTTCACAATCAAGCTCACTAAATCTTTTTCCTCTATCCCTTAAGAAATTTTGTAAAATCTGAAAGGCCGTTGTTCCTCCATAAATTTTCAAATCCTCAAGGGATTTTTTCCCTTCGACTCCAACCCATATAATTCCAAGCAATTTTCCATCAAAAAAAGTAAACCAGTTATCATTACCTTTGTTTGATGTTCCTGTTTTTCCAAAAAACCTCATATTCTTAAGATATTTTCCAACCACTCGACGCACTGTTGTAAGCTTTGGATCTGATAATAAAAACAGTAAATTCTCTTCGGCAGATTTCAAACCTCCAACAAAACTACTCTCCGTTCTTTTTCCACATTCGTTAAAAATAAACTGTGAATAACTATTAAACATATTTTCAAGACTCATCTCAACCGCTCCCAAAAGTTGGGCGGGGTATTCACTAAGAGGTGTTTTAAGCATTGTTATATATTTAATAAGTTCATTTTCAATTGCATCAAAACCAAGCTCTTGCGATATCCTGATGACCGGACGATTATATGATTTAAACAGTGCTTCTTTCAACGTTATCCTCTCTGCCTCCGGCTCATGTGCCTCACGAGGAGTCCAGTTTCCTGATTTTAATTTTAATGTGATTTTTTTAGTTTCTACCAAATCATTCATTGATTTTCCAAGAGCTGTAAAAATCGAATATGCGATTGGTTTTAATGAACTACCAACTTGATGAAACTCATTTTTTATTGCTCTTAACTCATCTCGCTCTACACTAGAATAAAAATAAAAAATATCATCATCTTTTAAATCAATTATTTGGTGAGGCCTACCAAAAATAGCTTTCACTGCAATCTTTTTCTTGTCACCAATTTTAAGCTTTATGGTTTTTAAAAGTTGAGATGCTGAATCTACAAAAACAAGATGTTCAAAGTTATTAAATAATTTTTTTTCACCATCTAAAACCCGCCAAATTGAATGATATAACTTTTCATGATTTTGAGTTATTATTTTTTTCTGCCAGCTACTCCATTTTTTCTCTGTCCATTCTACATCTGACGAAGAGAAAAAATTAAGTCTAACCAACTTATTAAAAACAAAAGATGCTCTTTTTTTCAATCGATCTAAATGCTTGATTGGACTATAATAACCAGGCCCTTTTAACATGGAAATTAAAATAGAAGCTTCAAAAGGTGTGATTTGTCCCACTGGTTTTGAAAAATAAAAAATTGAAGCAGAATATATTCCCTTTATACGAATACCTTGAAGAACGCCCCAAAATACTTCGTTAAAATATGCTTCTAATATTTTTTCTTTTGAAAACTTCTTCTCTATATATATTGCTAAAATTACCTCTTTTAATTTTCGCTGAAATGTTTTTTCATTTGTTAAAAAAAGATTTTTAACTAATTGCTGAGTAAGGGTTGACCCTCCTTGCACAAACTTCATCTCCCACAAATCTTTAAGCAGTGCTCTCGCGATTGATTTAAAATCAATTCCAAAATGGTCTAAAAATCGAAAATCTTCGACTCCCATTAAACCTTTCCAAAAAATGCCAGGAATCTTATCAAATGGCAGCAAGTACTGATGACAATAAAGATCATCACAATCATTTGTTAATAAATTATCTAATTGCAATTTTTGGGT
>DAOVTR010000123.1 GCA_030633015.1 Bdellovibrionales bacterium | reverse complement strand
TTTTTTCAGTCATCTCTTCGTTTAAGTCAAATTTATTAACTGCAATTAACGATTTCACGTTAAAGTGCTTAGCAAGATCTAACGCTCTTTTCATATCATGAATTCCTGAAAGAGTTGGCTCTGTTACTACCAAGGCCAAATCAACACCAGTAATTGATGAAATAACAGGACAACCAGTGCCAGGAGGGCCATCATTTAAAATCTTATCTGCATTAAAATGTTCTGCTAGTTTTGCAGCATTACTTCTTACAAAACTAACGAGCTTTCCTGAATTTTCTTGGCCAATACCGAGCTTGGCATGACTTAAAGGCCCATTTTCAGTTTTAGAAAGATACCACTTACCTGTTAATGCCTTTTTACTTGATATTGCATCTACTGGACATACATGGAAGCAATGCCCACAACCTTCACACATTAACTCGTTTATTTCAAAGGTTGTAACTCCATCCTTTTTAGCCGTTTTAATTGCATCAAATTGACATGCATCATAACATTTTCCACAATTTGTACAGGCTTTCTGATCAATCGTATAGAGCTTCCCGCCAATAAAATCATCAACGTGTAGAATTTCGGGGCTACAAAGCAGATGAAGATTAGAAGCATCAACGTCATTATCTGCAAGAACATTATTATCCATCAACTCACCTAGGGCCGATGAGATCGTTGTTTTTCCAGTTCCACCTTTCCCACTAATTACCACCATCTCTTTATATTGTGTAAACGAGTTTGATTTTTTTGCCTCAAAAACTTTCTCTTCTCCTTGAATATTTTCATCAATTTCAATTAGACATTTGGGAACAGACTTTAAAGTTTGAACTGATTTATAGATATTAGAAAAAACTTCTTTTAATTCAGAAAATTTTTCAACTAATATCTCTCCCCTTGAATAACTTTTAGCATATTTTTTATCAAACGGAATTCTTCCTATAATAGGAATATTGCTCACCTTCGCAAAATCTTCAATAATTGAGTCGTCATCATAAGATCTATTAATAATAATCCCTGTTGGAAGATTCATCTTTTCGGCCAATGATGCTGCTAATTTGAGATCATTTAGACCAAACGGAGTTGGCTCTGTTACTAAAATGCAATAATCCATATCTTCCATTGATTTTACGACTGGACAAGTGGTCCCTGGAGAGGCATCAATAATATTAATAAACCCATCTTTCATTTGCTCTTTTAGTTTTGTAATAACTGTTGGAGCAAGACTCTCTCCAATATTTAAAATTCCATATCCGAATGCAAATGGTTTATTATTAGGGGCAAGCTCAATTTTCCCCATTGAAATATCCACTGATTCCAAAGCATTTTCTGGACATAAATTCGTACATGCCCCACAAGAGTGACAGAGTTCATCAAAAATAATAATCTTATCTTTGACTTGCGCGATTGCATTGTATTCACAAACTTCAGTACATTTTCCACATAAAGTACAAGCATCTTTATTCCATTTAGGTCTTGGAACTGTAACATCTATTGTCTTTGTGAAATTAGCATTAATAAATAAATTATCGTTGGGCGCTTCTACATCACAATCAAGCAGCATTACTTTTTTCTTTTCAAAAGTTGAAAGATAATGTGCTAAATTAACAGAAATTGTTGTCTTACCTGTTCCACCTTTTCCACTCGCTATAACTATTTTCATTTAAACTCCTTACTGTGACTATTACCACCGAGTTTCCAATTATCAAAGAAGTGTAATGAAAAATTTTGTAAAAAGAGTTCGTCTTAATAAAACTTTAATTAGTTGGAGTAACTATCCCCTCATACATGAAATACCAAACAATTAGTGATCCAATAAGTAGAGCAATTTTTATTAAAATTCTATTTTTGTTAATTTTTTTCATAATAAATTATATTAATATTTAACTAATAAGTAATCATATCTTCTCATTTAATTACAGCTAATTATAAGTGAAATATTATAATTCTCAGTGTTAATGGGCCATATTTTTTTGAAATCATTATAAATAACTTTTATATTTATACATTATCCGTGAGTTTATGCTAGAAGTTTGTGTGTCTAACTATAATTGGAGATAGAGATGAAAACAACCTTAGCTTTACTTTTAATTTTAACTTCAATAAGCACTTATGCCATGTCGTTATCTTGTGATAATGGAGCAATGACTTTTACCGACCATAGATCGTGGCCCGTTAAAGGCTGGTACGAAATGATTATTACCGATGATAAGGTTGTTAATTATTTTACTGAAAGAATTGGCACTCAAAATGACTCTTTTAAAGATGTTGTATTAAAATACGATGCTCAAAAGAAAGATATT
Organism: Bdellovibrionales bacterium; assembly: GCA_030633015.1. The sequence continues at coordinate 3,504 of DAOVTR010000123.1, read as the reverse complement.
ATTATTATCATGTCAGACTTTACCCTTTCTTATGAGACTGCAAAATTATGGGACTATGAAGCTGTTGGTAGAAACTTTGGATATCTTGCATCATTAAATGGTACTGATATGTTAATTAAAATCACTGATACCTATGGTGAAAGTTTTGAATATCTATTTGAAAATTGTAAATAGATTGTTTTAATCACACACTAAATCAGCAACAAATCTTGTTCTATTAAATATTACTCTATAAAGCTTTGCCTTTGAATAATCTAACGTATTAAAAACAACATTATAAGACTTTCCGTACTCATAAGAAATAACAAACTCAAGACTACCAAAACTTTCATCTAAAAAGTATTCTGCGGAAAGACTATCATAGCTTTCGCTATATCTTCCAAATCGAGGGCCTGTAATTTCAATTTGCGCCTTTCCAAAACTCTTATCAATTTGAGCATATAGATCTGCTTGATACTCAAGATCAACTGATGAACACTGTTGATCAAAAGCATTTACAGTGGTAAATAATAAAAACAGAGCAACTGCGACTAATATTTTGTTCATCAAGTCTCCTTACAAATCAGTAATTAATTCATCTGAAATTTCATTTTTATCATCATCTTGAATTGGGAAATTCTCAATCAAACTTTGTCCACAGCTATCAATTGCTTGGGCCATCCCTTCAATTAATTTTCCAGTTTTAATACTTGAAAGTATGTTTTCAACAATATTATTCCAATAATCCGCTGCTACTTTTTCATTAATTCCACAATCAGCAAGCACTTGTACTTTTCTCTCTAGTAGCGAGATAAAAATCATTATACCGGTACGATCTTTTGTTATGGATACACTGTTTTCGTAAAACATTTGAATGGCCTGTTGATAAACCTCTTCTTGCATCTCTGCCTTCGTTGTAAATAGCCTTTTTAAAAACGGTATATATCCTAAAAAGTATCCCAGAAAGATTCCTGGAAACTGACCCCAAATAAGAACAATAGGATCATCAAAATCATAAACATTATAAATTATAAGTGAGCACAGTATTCCTACAATCAAGGCCAACCTAAAATGAACCGCTGGATAAAAATCTGACCGACTAATTATAACAGGAACAATTTCTCCTGAAGTTTTTGACTCCGCTTTTTTTATAGAATCACTAATTAACTGCTTGTCTTCATTTGATATCTTCATTACCAACCCCCACTCGCGCCACCGCCAGAAAAACCTCCGCCGCCGCCAAAGCCGCCTCCACTAGAAAAACCGCCACCACTTGATCTTCCACCACCGATCATACTTCCAAGCAGTAACGCAGTAACAAATCCACCTCTTCCGCGTCTTCGACCACCTCCAAGAAGAGAGATTAAAATGAAAAAAATGATCATGAATATAGATCTTGTTGATCCAGATCTTCTATTTCTAACCCGAGGAGCATCTCTAAGCTCTCCACCAGTTTTTTTAATAATTTCTGATACTCCCAAAATTATTCCCTGCTGATACTCGCCTCTCTTAAAATAAGAAGTCGCTTCTCTAATAATTCTACCTGCACTGATATCTGGAAGAACTCCTTCCAATCCCTGACCGACCTCAATTCTCATTTTGCGATCTTTAAGTGATATTAAAAATAAAACTCCATTATCCTTTCCTTTTTGGCCTAACTTCCAATTCTCAACAACCCTCATTGAAAATCCATCAATAGATTCTCCCTCTAGTGAATCAACAGTAAATACGACTATTTCGTTGGTGGTTTGATTTTTTACCTGTTCCAACGCATTAGTTAGAGATTGTTTAACTTGAGTTGATAGTAAGCCAGCACGGTCAATAACTGGCCTAACCGTCGGAATATCTATTGCAAAAAGAGGCTGACTTAAAATTATAGTAATCCAAAAAAGTATAAGATATTTCATTAAAATTTAACCTTAGGAGCTTGTTCCATCTCTTTAATATTTTCAACTTGAAACTGAGGTTTCTTAACATGTTTTAAAAACATGGAGTTATACCAAGATGATGGAGGTACTGTAACCAAGTTATTAAAGCCTTTTATTGATTGAATGTAGCGATTACGTGCCACTGTAATACGATTTTCTGTTCCCTCCAATTGAACTTGCAAATCCCTGAAATTTGCAGAGGCCTTCAAATCTGGATATTTTTCTACCACTACCATCAAGCGACTTAGTGCTGAAGTCAGTCCACCTTGCGCCTGTGAAAATTTTGCCATTGACTGTTTATTTAATCCTGCAGCATTAACATTTACAGAAGTTGCTTTTGCTCGCGCTTCAATAACTGCCTGCAGTGTCTCTTTTTCATGGCTAGCATAGCCTTTAACAACTGAAACAAGATTAGGAATCAAGTCACTTCGCCTCTTATATTGATTTTGAACTTCGGCCCAAGTTGCATCCACCTCATTAAGCGCCGTAGGAATACTCTGCATTCCACAAGATGTAAGAAGCACAATCACTAACCCTAAAATAATCTTATTCATAATCAATCCTCATTTTTTAATTATTAATCTATGGACTCTACTTTTTTTTTTATAAATGAGCAAACTTGTTTACTCTAAAACGTCTTATTACTGCCAACTTTAACAGGCATGCACTCACTCCTACAAAGCCACCAAAACACTATAAATTTAAGAGGTTACACTTAACTTGTTCAATTGTTTTTATACAAACATATCTAAAGTTATAATTAACTAAATTCGATAAAGCTTTATCAAATTTAGAGGTTTTATTAGTGAAAAATATTTTATATCTTCTATTTTCGTTATTTTTATTAGGTTGCATAGACAGCAATTTCAAAACACAAACAAGTTATATTTCAGACCCCATCAACTCAACCAATCAAGAAATTATTGACGCCACTGGGCCTGTCAATAATCAAGGAACTGAGTATTACATCTCTCCTACTGGTAGCGATATAAATGGTAATGGTACTACAGAGGCCCCCTGGGCCACGCTAGATAAAGCTTTTAACATGATCCAAGGTGGTGACACCATTATCTTAAAAGATGGTATATATACTGGAGATGCAAACAAAATTGATAACGAAGTTCCAAGTGGAACAGATTTTAATACCAGTATCACTGGAGCAAATGGCAATTTTACCACCATAAAAGCAGAGCATGATCATATGGCCACACTTGATGGCACAGGTTTTAGATTAGAAGAGATTGATAACGTTCTAATTCAAGGACTGCGTATAATAAAGACAGGTGGAAAACTTGATGCCTGTGAACATATAACAATTAGAAGATGTGCTATCCATTTAAATACCACAAGTCACTATGGAGTTACTTTTAGCATTACAGCAACCTATCCTGAATATACAGTCAAAGCAAAAAGAATTTTATTGGAAGAGTCGTGGTTCTGGGGAGAGGGGCGCTACGCCTCCTACTTTCATATCACCGAAAATAGCACTGTAAGAAGATGCGTTTTTAGAACTGATGCAGGAGTTAAACCTCACGATGATCCCAATTATGGCTTTGAAATTTATGGTGGGTAAGATTCTACAATTGAAAATTCCATT
>DAOVTR010000240.1 GCA_030633015.1 Bdellovibrionales bacterium | reverse complement strand
ACTCCTTGGGTCTGTGTAAAAATTACAGTGAAAACAATATGTCAGAAGGATAATATTTTTTGTAGGACCAAATACTAATAGTTTCTTACATTTTAATTGTGCACTTCTAACTTCCCGTTATGTGATCAGTTTTGGTGAGTTGTGTTAAGGATGCTGTCATTTTCTTACATGTTTTTTGGAGTAAAATCCTTTATACATTTTGACAATTTTACAAAATAGAGAGTAGTAATTCTCTTGGAGGTCTAATGAGTTTAGAGGGTATTTTACGAAAGCCACAATGGATAAGATCAACTGTTCCAGCTGGCGAAAATGTAAAAAAGATTAAAAAATTACTTAAAGACAACAAGCTTTTTACAGTATGTGAAGAGGCCCAGTGTCCTAATTTGGGAGAGTGTTGGGAGGATGGAACCGCAACCATAATGATTTTAGGAGATACTTGTACTAGAAATTGTAAGTTTTGTGATATCGCAACGGGAAATCCTAAAAAGAATATCGAAGATTCGGAAATATCAAATGCTATCTCTTTGATTGAAATTTTAAAATTAAAATATATGGTTATAACTTCAGTGGATAGAGATGATTTAGATGACGGAGGATCTATTCATTTTTATGATGTTGTAAATGCAATAAAGCAGAAATATAAAAATATAAAAGTTGAAGTTTTAATTCCTGATTTTTTAGGAGTTAAAAGTAGTATGGATAAGATAATTGAATCTGATCCTTTTGTTATTGCCCATAATATTGAAACAGTTAGAAGATTAACTCCTGAAGTTAGAGATAGAAGAGCAAGTTACAATTTAACATTAGAAGTTTTAAATTATTATAGTAATTCATCAAAAGGGATTCCAACAAAATCATCAATAATGTTAGGACTTGGCGAGACGAATATTGAAATTGAAGAAACGATGAAGGATTTAAGAAGAGTAGGTGTTATTATTTTAACTTTAGGACAATACTTGCGTCCCTCCATGAAACATCTTTCTGTTGAAAAATATTATACTCCTGATGAATTTGAACAACTAAAAAGTGTAGGATTAAAAATGGGATTTCAATATGTAGCGGCAGGCCCACTGGTCAGGAGTTCATATAAAGCAGCTGACTATTTAAAGTATTTAGATGAAGTTAATGATTGATAATCTAATAGAAAATAGCTCTATTTCGAGAGAGAATATTTCTTATAATCAAGAAAAAAAAATATTTACAATAATAAAATGGGATTGGGATTATCAAGATGCTTTAAATTTTCAATTTAAATGTGTAGATTTTGTAAAACAAAATAAACAGGTTAAGTTTTTTATTTTTTGTAGTCATCCCCACTGTTTTACTATGGGAAGAGGCTTGCAAAAAGATAAAGGTGCCCCTTTAGAAAAATTAATTGAGTTTGATGATTCCATCATCAAGCAATTGCCTTATCCGTTATATAATATAAAAAGAGGAGGAGGTCTTACTTTTCATTACCCTGGCCAATGGATATTCTATCCAATAGTTGGTTTGAATAGTTCTAATTTATCCATTAAAAATTTAGTTTATAATTTGCTTAAATCAGTGAGTAAGTGTTTGGAGGATCTTTATCAAGTAGATAATCTAACTTTTAATAAGAAATTGCTGGGACTATGGAGAGGAAATTATAAATTGGCCTCAGTTGGGTTTGGTATTGAGCGTTTTATCTCTTTTCATGGACTTGCACTTAATGGATCTCAAGATAATCAATTTTTTAATGATTTAAAAATGGTAAATCCGTGTGGCCTAGATTCTGGGGTTTATACGAATATAGAACAATTATTTGAGCAAAGACAGGTTCAGTTTGATAGTAAGTTATTTACAACTCATTATATTTTAAATCATTTAGAGGGGTTGCTGTAAAAATTACAAATTATAATTAATATTGACCCTGTTTGTGCTATGTTTCATTTTATGAAAGCAGTTTTATTGTTAATATTTTTTGGATTATTTTTAGGGATTGTAAAATCTAGTTACGCCCTTGAAAATTTAATGGTAGTAAGTTCTAGTTTAGAAAAAATTTGTTTAGAGTTAGATCTTGATACGGCTCCCGAATCATTGCAAATAAAGTGTAAAGTTTTAAATTTAAAACAAAATTATAATTATATTTTTAATAAATATAATGATCTTAATGCTGAATATCATTCTGAGAAACTTACTCAGTCTGAAATGAAAATGAATTTTCAAATTCAAAATTATCTAGCATCTATTTTAAATGAACTGACTCTGAAAATTGAAGAGTTTGAACAAAAACTTCTTCCTAAAAAATAGACAACTTCTCACTTTATCATTTGTATAAATTTATCTTGTAATTCTTCTAGATATACAAAAAAAGGGAGCCTTAAGGCCCCCTTTGATATGAATTCAAAATATTTTTGAATTAACCTTTTTTGACGATATCTTCTAACATACTTGTTGTTAGTGATTTAGGTCTTTCAAGCGCGTAACCTAACCCTCTATCCCAAGTTAAATTAGCTAGAACTCCAATTGAACGACCTACACCAAAAAGAACAGTGTAGAAGTCATATTCTTTAAGCCCATAAAACCACTGGATAACACCTGACTGTGCATCAACATTTGGCCATGGGTTTTTTGCTTTACCTTGCTCTTTCAAAATATCGGGAGCAACGTCAAAAATCATGGATACAACTTGAAAAAGCTCATCATCAGGAAGATGCTTCAAGCAGTATTCTCTTTGTGCAGTATAACGTGGATCTGGTAAACGTAAAACGGCGTGACCATAACCTGGAATAACTGCACCGCTATTAAGGGTATCCCAAAGAGCAGTTTTAAGATCTTCTTTTGTTGGTACTTTTCCACCAAGTTTTTTATAAAGGTCTTGAATCCAACTAAGAACTTCTTGATTAGCAAGTCCATGAAGCGGACCAGCAAGAGCATTCATACCAGCAGATAATGCATAGTAAGGATCACTTAGTGTGGAACCAACTAAATGGGTAGTGTGAGCAGAAGCATTTCCAGACTCGTGATCTGAGTGAAGGATAAAATACATTCTAGCGACATCATCATATGGCTCGTCAATTCCCATCATATGAGCAAAATTACCACCCATATCAAGATCAGTATTTGGAGCAATAATATCACCATTTTTAAATTTGTAACGATAAATGAAAGCTGCTACTTCAGGAAGTCTGGCAACTAAGTCCGTTGCATCTTCATAAGTAGGTTTCCAAGCATCCATTTTATTAAAGCCTTCATTATAGAATTTGGTAAACTTAGACTCTTTTTGCATTGAAACGATTGCTGCTGAAAACATTGCCATTGGATGAGAATCTTTTGGCATCGCTTTAAGTACATCAAATACATAAGAAGGAACTTTACTTCTTTTTTTGAAGTCGGTTATAACTTCTTGAACATCTTTTTCAGTTGGAACTTCACCGGTAAGTAAAAAATACCAAAAGGCTTCAACCGTTGGATAATCTTTACCTGGCATTTTAGGAAGTGCTTCCATTACTTCTGGAATAGTCTTTCCTCTAAAACGAATTCCTTCTTCTGGATCAAGATATGAAATATCCGTTACTAACATTCTTACACCACGACCACCACCAATTGCTTGGCCAATCGTTACATCACCAACTTTAACATCACCATGCTCTTTAACAAGCTTAGTAGTTCTTGGTCGGTGCTCTTCAATTTTCTTGCCTAGTACATCAACTAAACTCATTTAAACCTCCTGGAGTTATAAAATAGCTAATTATTTCTTGAAACACATTATCAATTCTAATTTGTAATAGATTAGAATTTGATTTGAAATTATATTAAAAATTTTTTTGTAGTTTTCCATGTTTATTTATGTAAGTCGATATGCACTGCCATACGAAAATAGTAATTATGCATGGGTCGTAGATATGAGTCATTTACTATATGGATATGGCTTTGCTCCAAATACTATGGAAGGAATTGATTTAGGGCAACTTACTGAAGATGCATCGGTTCGATGTGTTAGAAGTAGACCTCATGTCGACTTT
>DAOVTR010000292.1 GCA_030633015.1 Bdellovibrionales bacterium | reverse complement strand
GTTTTTAGTACTGTTTCTCTTTTTGCTCTAGAGTTAGATGAGAAACTAACGTTAAGGATTCTAAAAACTTCATCATCAAATAAAACCGTTTTAATAAATAGAGGTTTAGAAGATGGCCTAATTTTAGGAGATCATGCAAAATTTTTTATTACAACTGGGGTGGTTGCAAGAGGAGTTGTGGTTAAGACATCTCCAACCAGGTCTGTATGGTCGGTATATCGAGTGATTGACGGAAAATACTTAGTCGTTAATCAAGTCATGAAACTAAAAATTGCTTCCGAAGTAAAATTAACACAAGACCTAACTAGAATGTTAATTCCTGAAATGCCTATAAAAGATGGAGCAGAGGATATTGGCAAGGATGTGAGTTCCTCGGGATTGACAGATACGCAAAAAGCTGAGTATCAAAACTTTACAGGATCCTCTGTTAGCTATAGTGAACATTCAGGCATTAGTGATAGGACAATTGAGATCTTTTTTAGTCCATACTTTAGTGGATTACAGGTGAATGTTGCCAATACAAATAACGAACTTGAGGGGAGTTATTCTGGACTGGACCTTACAGCAGGAGTTGAAAAATACTTTTTAAATAAAGATAGTTTTTTTCATAGTTTTTCCTTTGGATTTTTTATTCATTCTACAACTATGAACTATGAATCTGGTTCATCTTTAAGCGCTCTTGAATATGGCGGGAGTGCAAATTGGCATTATTTGTCAGACCCTCTCTCATATAGAAAACTTATAGGCTATATAGGAGTAGGGACAGGTATTGGTTCAACTCAAGGGCCATTCGATAATCATATTGGGGTTGATGGATTTTATTATTTGGGATCGGGACTTAAATATTTCTTTAAAAATGGTTTTGGAGGAAGAGTCTTTTTAGATTACTATGCAAGAAATGAGGAGTACTTGCTCGATAACGATACAAGTTACACTATTTCATATGGTGGCGTGAGAATGCAGGCAGGTATTTCTTTTAGATGGTAGTTAACTTAAATTTTACTTCGGACCGCTGATGCTTTCATCTCAGTGTTGATCTGTTTGTATAATTGTTCATCAATTTTTGTTGGTAAATTTACAAATTGTATTGCAAGTTTAAACGTTTTAGCAGGATGTTTTTCATCTGTTTTTATTATTGCCATTACTTTAGCTTCAGGAATAATGTATTCGAAATCATTAAAAATAATTTTAAATAGCTTTAAAGTATCTCCTTTTATAAATTTGCTTTTTTCTTTTTCACTAGCAAAAAAACTAACTCCGCCTGCAGAAATGTCATGGCCATAATAATGATCTTCACCAATATGAAGCTCAATTCTGTTGTGCTTATCAATTTCTAGTCGACAATTAGACCTCTGTATACCTTGAAAAAAAGAATTATTAAAAGAGATTAAATATTGTCCATTATCACTGTTTAATTTACTGTTGGTAAAAAATTGATAGGTAGAAGTTATTATTTTGACTAGTACTTCTTTAGTGAAATTATTATCTTTCATATCAATACCTAAATCAATGGCATCTAAAAAGTATTCTTCTTCAAGATGTAAATCTTTAATTTTAAATTTACTAGTGATTTTTGAATTGGCTTCCCAAATCATAACAGTTGATTTTTCATTTTTAATTATATTTAAAATCTTTACTTTTTCAGTTGAATCAATTGGTTTGATATAATATTTGGTATTAGAATCCATCAATTTTCCTTAATTAGTTTTTTAAATAGTCTTCTATTTCTTTATTCGTGATAGGTAGTATTTTATTTATATGTTCAAAGTTATCTTTAAATAATTGATCAAAGCTCGATTTATATGCCCACATTTTTAATGAAGGAACATTTAGTCTTCGCACAATTAGATCTTCAAATTTTCTTACGCTCTCATTTTCAATGATTTCATTAATAAGATTCAGTTCAAGATTTAGATCTTTAATATTATCAAAAGGTCCAATTTTAGATTTAACAGAAAAAGGTTTAGCTGTAATGGAAGCATTATAATTAATATCATTATTTTTACAAATTGTTTTGGTTATTTTGCGACCCATCGTTCGGTATGTGGTTAGCTTACCACCTGTAATAACAAAACAGTTTTTATGAGGAGTTGAAATATGGTGAGTTCTTGATGTTTTATTTGGATCATTGGATTTACCAGTTCTCACAAGCGGTCTTATGCCCGCAAAACTATAAAGAATATCATCTTTTGATAATTTTGCGTTTGGAAAATAGTCAGCAAGAGTTTGTAAGAGATAGTCTATTTCACTTTCCGTTGCTTTAAGATCAAAAAAATCACCAGTAGCCAAGTCCTCTGTTGTACCAGCTAATATTTTATCATCGTGAGGAATTGCAAAAATAATTCGATTGTCTTTTGTTTGAAGTACCATTGGTAAGTCAATATTGATTTTTCCTTTTTTAACCCAGATATGTGAACCTCTGGATGTTAATAAAAGTGGGGACCAATTTAGAAAACTAAATTGTTTTAATAGGCCATCAGTGAAAGGGCCAAGCGCAAAGATAACGTGCTTAGCTTTTAGTTCATATTTTTTTTGAGTAATATTATCAAAGAGCGTGGCAATATAATCATTACCGTCTGGTTGTAGGTTTTGAATTTCAACATAGTTGTAGGAATGAGCATTTGGCATTTGATTTCCATCAAAGATAGTGTCCAAGGTTAGCTTAACATCATCTACAATGGCATCATAATAAGTAACAGATCCACTTAATTTATCACTGTTTAGATCTTGAATCTTTGTTAGTGTTTTTTTGCTTGTAAGAGATCCCGACGGAGAGTTTTTAAAACCTGATAAAAAATCATAAAATTTTACTCCAATTTTCATCATCCACAAGGGGTATTTGGAGTCTTTATAAATTGGAAGCACAAACAGTTTTTCAATACATAGATGAGGAGCAAGTTTAAGCCATAAATTTTTTTCATGAAGGGCCTCCCAAACTAGTCCAAAGTTCATGGTCTCTAGGTATCGTATTCCACCGTGGAACATTTTTGAACTGTTTTGACTGGTTTGAGAACCAAAATCTTTTTTATCAATGAGAAGGCATTCAACTCCATTTAAGGCAAGATCTCGATAAATTCCTGCGCCAACAATGCCACCTCCAATAATTAAAGTATCTATTTTCGAAGGAATTGATTTCTTTGTATTGTTCATATTTATATCAATTTATAATATCAGTGAGCAAAACTACATTTCCTATACAGGTGATCTGATATTTTAAAATGTCCTCTACTGTTATGGGGGAAACTTGAAAATTAATTCCAATGATTCCGTTCCCTCCAAGTTGATGTGCTTTTTGCTTAAGTTTATTGATCATTTGTTTATAGAGATTTGAGATATTAATATTTTTTTCT
>DAOVTR010000286.1 GCA_030633015.1 Bdellovibrionales bacterium | reverse complement strand
TTTCTCTCAGTTTTTCAAGGATTTTTTCATAGTGCATTATCAAATGATTATAAAACTTTTCAATACACACTTCACTACAAAAACCCTTACTGTTTGAATCATCAACAAAAAACAGATCTTCAATCTCGTTTATTAATTTTTTACATTGAGTACAATAATAGACTTTAGAGTTATCATTCACCATAAATCCTAAATTGAAAAAATAAATGAAGCAAACAAACTGTTTCCGTATAAATACGGAATGTCCCATAATCCTGCCATTAATAATTCATCAATATTTTTTGCTTCTTTAGTTCTAAAACTTGCACCTAATTCCAGTTCAACAAACCTTGATAACCCTAAATTCAATTTTGATGAAATGTATCCTATAGATTCATCTGATGATAACTGCAAACTACCTCCTGTATTACCTGGTTTAAGTATTTTGGTAGTTCCCCCTTCTAACTGAAAAACAATATCTGAAGTTGCCCTCCAACCTAATTTAGCTGTTACTGTTTGAATATTACCGATACTGAGTTTTTGATCACTATCAACTTCCCCAGCAAAAGAATATCTGTAATTAAAAGATAATAAAAAATTATAAAATCTTTTTGTAGTTTCAAAACCTACAATTTTATCTGTTCTTCCACTTGTATAATCACTTTGTTCTAGTGCTGTTTTTATCCCAAAAATTAAATTAATTGCTGTTGCATTACTACCTGTACCAAGACGTAGCCAATTAAATACCATATCAACGCCAAGATCGCCCTCTTGAAGAGAGGTAGTCGTTGGTGATAGTAAAATTGAATCCGATGACAAATTTAAATAATGAACTAAAAAAGAAGTATCAAAAGGAGTTTTGAAATCTAAAAACAGATCATATATTAAAACATTGCTTTTTGACAATGAAGAATCAACTGATAAAGATTCAAATTTACTCCCCAAGCTAATAAAATAATCTTCTGCTGCTGTTTTTTTTTGAACTTTATATTTTGATTTGCTTGTTTTTTCCTGCCTATTTGAAATTTTATTTCTTTTTGATGTTCTCTTTTTTTGTATTAAAGAAGAGCCAGAATAATCAACCAAAGCATAAATATTATTAACTGATAAAAAAAGTATCAAAATTAAAACAAGACTCTTCATATTCTCACTCCCATTAAATTCTCCTTATATTTTACAACGAAGCTTAATAAAAATAAACGAGTATATACTTGACTCTTTTTGCCTACTTTTTCGAATGATCTATTTAAGACTAAGTGTCTGATATTATGTTAAGGAAAAAGATACCACTCCACCCATTAACTGCAATATATATTACAATAATAAATGGAAAGACTTTATCCAAATCTAGTTTACAGAAAGGAGTTAAGCTTGAATTCCATAATAACAGATAAAGATCACTCACTTAAATCATTGATCAAACTTGGCGTTGAAGGACACTTTCCTCTTTTTCAAAAATCCTGGATAAAAAAAGTCAATATTAAACATCCACAAAGTATGTCTACTTTGCAAAAAAATACTGTATCTAAAATAACCAAACGACTTGCCAAACATAGTAAACTTGACAGAAAAAAAACAATACTTCTTACTCTTCCTCCAGATGATAGAACTCTTTTTATTGAATCATTCATGGGAATTGTTGAAACTATAATCCTAGAGAAAAAACCTAAGCTGCATTAAATATGAAAATGAAATTTATTTTTATAATATATTTACTTCTTTACTCAATAACCACCTATGGTGAGTATCGAGTATATCAATATATGATCAAACACAAAGTCTTTTTACCTCAAGATACTGATTCTTATATTGTTACTTCTACTTTAGATACTGTTAGTTATCTTGCATATCATGGCGGTAGCTCGATCTTAGAAATAGATCTTTTAAGGAGCTGGAAATGCCTTGGATATACGGGCAAAAACACTCCAATATGCCTTGCTCCCTCTGCTCCAATTTCCCTCCGTAATGCCTCCACGCCGGCGGCCTCACAAGAGGAGCTGTAGATGAGTATTGATAGTATAAATACAAACAAGCAATATAAATCAATAAACAATCAGATTAAGCATAAAATTCAACAAAGAGAATCTGAATTAAAAAGACTTGACGATTATTATGATAGCAAAAGTGCCAACTTAAGAGATGAAGGTCTTACAAAACTTTATGAACGTAGAAATCAAAATAATAATGCTTTAATTAATGCCTCACAAACTCATCAAGAAAAAATGGAAAATTATAGCAAGTCTATAAGTGATATCCAAAATAAGCTAAATCAAGAAAAACAATCCCTAAAATCAAGTCAAAGAGATTCAATCAAAGGACTTGATAATGATTTTAGTCTCAAGATTGAAAAAAAATATGAAGATACGAATAATTATGCAAAAGATATAGATAATAAAAACAAAAACTACTTAAATTCTTTAAATCAACAGTCTAACAATGATATTAGAATTGCAGAAAGAGAAAATGACCATAAAATTCAAATAAAATCACAAGAGTTTGAAAGAGAAATCAAAAATGCAGAAAAAAATTATGAGAGAGAATTAAGAAGATCAATGCTTGAAATGGAAAAAGAAAATTCGAGTGAAATTTCAAACAATAAAGCAACTGTCCATGCCCTACATCAAAAACAAGAACTAGATAGAGTTAAACAACAACAGATACATGAAAAACTAGTCGCACAAAATAAAATGTTTTATGATAAGTTAATAAAACAAAATAGCAAATCTTTTGCACAAAAGATTCAAACACTTCAAGACGATCAACAATTATTGATGAGTAGAATATACAAAAGATTTAATACTGATATACAAGAAATGTTACAAGCACACTCTAAAATTAAAAACAATATGGTGAGCAGAGAAGACGATAGTTTCTATCAAGTAACCGAAATACATCCAAAAGTCCAAGAAAGGGAAAATGACTACCTTATCTCACTTGAAATTCCAGAATATGAAAAAGAATTTGTTAATTTTAATGCCAATTTAAGAAAACTAACTATTTCCCTAGCAAGAAGATCAAATGGTTCATTAGAAAAAGAAAATGGAGATAAGTTAAACTCAAAAAAATCAGAAATAATTGAAAAACAATTCAACGTAGATCAGATTATCGATCCGACAAAAGTTACACAAAATTATTCTGATGGTATTTTAACTTTTAAGATTGCAAAATTATAAAGCCTTCTAAATTATTATAACTAAAAACATCTGACTGAAAATGTTCAATTTCAATATTATCAACTCTACTTAATGGCGAACCAGTCTGGCAAATTCTCACTACCTCATCCAGACTCTGGGCCCTAAACCCATCATCTTCATAAACCAATACTTCAACACTTCCATTATTTCTGTTTTTGATATACCCCTTAATATTACGAAATAACTCTTTAATTTGCTTAGAGGTATAAAAACGATACCCTACTTGTTGCA
>DAOVTR010000109.1 GCA_030633015.1 Bdellovibrionales bacterium | reverse complement strand
GGAGAAACGGGGCCTTATCTTCAATATGTTTATGCAAGAATCAGGTCTCTTTTAACCAAACAAAGCTATAAAATTGAAGATAAAATTGATTGTAGTCTATTAACCCAATCAATTGAAAAAGAACTAATGATACAAATAAGCATTTTTAATAGTGCTGTATACAAAGCTGCCTACAACTATAGACCCAATCACCTTTGTAGCTATTTGTATTCTCTGGGTAAATTATTTAATAGTTTTTATGCTAGTTGCCCCATAGGAAAACTAGATAACTTACAACTTAAAGCTGCAAGATTATCGCTAGCAAATGCTACTGCTCTAACAATGAAAAATGGACTCTTACTTTTAGGTATAAAAACACCTGAAAAAATGTAATTTTTATAATAAATTTTTTTCAAACTGTATTATATAGGTTTATTTGTCCCTTATTTTAATATATAGTCCCCCGAACTGGAGACAAAATGCTTAAAATAAATCGTAAGGTTGAATACGCTTTAATGACCTTGAAATTTATGACTACTAAAAAAAGAGATGACCTTACAAGCGCAAGAGAGATATGTGAACGATTTAAAATTCCTTTTGATACAACTGCAAAAGTCATGCAACAGATGGGTCATCATGGTATTTTAGACTCAGTACAAGGGGTTAAAGGTGGTTATACCTTAATTACTGACCTAAGCAAGATTAGCTACATGGATTTAAATCGTATTATCGAAGGAAAATCAGACGCTATAGGGTGTGAAAATGGTCGTCCATGCCATTTGAAAGACTTCTGTAATATTATGGGCCCCGTAATTAAACTAAATAAAAAACTAGGCAGCTATCTAGAAAAGACTAACTTAAAAGAGCTTTTAGAAAGCTAGATTCACTTGTAAGGAGAAAATATGGCCTGGGAATATACTGACAAAACAAAACAACTTTTCATGGATGCTCTAACTAACAAACCTGGCACCCATCTTGGAGAAATAGAAAATCCAGATGCTGTTGGTGAAGATGGATCAATTGTTTGTGGCGATGCCATGAAAATCTTTTTAAAAATAGATAAACATCCAACTGATCCATATAAAGATAAAATTACTCAGGTTAAATATCAAACTTTTGGATGCACTTCGGCCATCGCATCATCTGAAGCACTGTGTGCAATGCTAGAAAAAAGTAAACCATCACCAATTGAAGCACTAAAAATTTCAAATCAAGATATTGTCGATTATCTAGGCGGACTACCTGAACAGAAAATTCACTGTTCCGTGATGGGGGCTGATGCCTTAAAAGAGGCCATTAAAGATTGGGCCAACAGGAGAAATATTGACATAAATGATCTAAAATCAACTTCAAGTGAACATGTTGATGAAGAGGGAAAAATTGTCTGTAGATGTTTTAATTTTACTGACGTTGAACTCAAAGAAAAAATCACTTCATTAAACCTTAAAACTTCTGATGATGTTTTAAATGCCACCAAGGCCGGTGGTGGATGTGGTACCTGCGTTGATGCTCCGGGAGGAATAAGAGACATTTTAAAAGAAGTATGGGGTGTGCAAATATCAGAAAAACAAATCAATAATTTAGAACATTCTGAATGCAATTTTTCTGATCAGATCAATCAAGTTGTTAAGGATATGATTAGACCTTATCTTCAGTCACATGGAGGAGATATATCCTTAATTGAAATAAAAGGTACTAAAGTATATTGCACTTTACAAGGTGCTTGCAGCAGCTGTGCTGGTGCAAAATATACACTAAAAAATGCTGTAGAAAAACAACTACGTCAAAACGTAGATGAGCTTATTGAAGTAATTGATATATAAGAAGGTTTATTATGGATTTAAAAAATACGATTTATCTAGATAATAATGCGACAACCCCTGTTGACTCTCAAGTATTTGAAGCAATGGAACCATTTTTAAAAGATCTTTTTTACAATCCAAGCTCACTTTATCCTCAGGCCCAAACAACAAGATATGCTATGGATAAGGCCAGAAATGAAATAGGTGAATTTTTAGGAATTCAAAATGATTCTGAAATTATTTTTACAGGTTCAGCTTCAGAAAGTAACAATGCTGCTTTAAAAGGAGCATTACAAGCAAATCCTGATCGGAAACATATAATAACAACCTCTGTAGAACATCCATCTATTTATGACCAATGTAAGGACCTATCAAGATTTGGATATGAAATTACTTTTTTAGACGTGGATGTTCATGGACAAATAAATATTAAAGATCTTATAAATGCAATTAGACCTGATACTGCTTTAGTTTCAATTATGCATGCAAATAATGAAACCGGAGTGATTTTTCCCATCGAGAAATTATCAAGAGTTGTAAAACTAACTGACTCGCAAATAATTTTTCATACTGATGCAACTCAAACAGTAGGAAAACTTACTATTGATTTAAAAAAAAGTTTTCCATATGTTGATATGCTTACTTTTTCAGGTCATAAGTTATACGCTCCCAAGGGTGTAGGAGTACTCTTTTGTAAAACAGGAACAAGATGGAGACCAATCCAAATTGGTGGACATCAAGAAAAAGGAAGAAGAGCTGGAACAGAAAATGTCCCTTATATTATTGCTCTTGCTAAGGCCTGTAAGATTGCAAATGAAAAATTAACTAAAAATTTAAATACTGAAAAAATTCTCCGGGATGAGCTCGAAGAATTTGTACAACAAACATTTAAGGGAATTAAAATCAATGGGAAAGAGAGTAGTAGACTAGATACTACTACTAATATTAGCTTTCAAGGAGTTGAGGGAGAAAGTATAATTTATGCCCTAAACGAGTATAAAATTTGTGCCTCCACTGGTTCTGCTTGCTCTTCAGGATCTCTGGCCCCCTCCCATGTACTTCAAGCAATGGATGTTCCTTTCTCTTTTGCCCATGGATCAATTCGCTTCTCTTTTGGCAGATATAATACAAAACAAGACCTTGAATTTCTTAAAAAGACACTGCCTAAAATAATTTCCTCACTACGATCAATCTCACCTTTTTGGGATAACAATACAGATGGCCCTAAAGATATTTAGTAGATGTTTTTTTTAGTCAACTTTAATGTGTCATAAATTCCATATACTACTTTCTGCAATCTAAAGGTAAGATATATTATAAAAATTATTACTGTTTATGGAGTTCAAATGATCACCAAGATTATCAGATCCCTTGGAATATTTATAATTATACTTTTTTCTGCAGCAAGTATTTTCCTATCAATGAACCAGAGAGAATTATTAGTGGCATCAGGAAATAAAATAGATAATAGCTTTTTATCTTATGCATCTTTTTTTGAAGAGAGATTTTATGATCTTCGAATGAAAATAACTCTTGATAATAAAAAAATAGATAATCGAATCGTTCTTGCAAAAATTGATGACAAATCAATAAAAAAATTAGGACGTTTCCCATGGTCAAGGGCCACTTGGGCAAAATTTATAGATAAGATGGCCTCATTTAACGCTAAAGTAGTTGCATTTGACGTGTTTTTTTCAGAACCAGAAAGAGGATGCAACACCAATCCTGATGCTGATATGGCCAAAGCAATTGTTAATTTTCAAAATATAACAGATCCCAGCGGAGAAGCAATATCTACCGGCAATCAAATCGTTTTGCCTTATACGATGCATACCTATGGAGCTGAAGATTATGAAGAGCTTCCTGCATCTCTTTATAATTATATTCTTGATACTCAACAACAAGAAAATCTTATTGAAGATAAAGTTTCAAAATCTGTTTTCCCTATTCCAATTCTTGAAGAGACGGAAGCGGCCCTTGGACACATTCAAGCAACAGAAGATAGTGATGGAGTTTTTAGACACTATAGACTTGTTGCAAATGTTGAAACACTCTACTTTCCATCATTTGGACTTTTAACTTATCAAATATATTCAACTGATAAATCGAAACTTAAAATACTAAGCGGTCAAGAAGCAAAGTTAGAATTAACCAAAGGAAACTTATCCATAAATTATAGTGGTGAAACTAAAGTAAGATGGCTTGGAGGAATTGGAAACTTTCCTACCGTTAGTATTTCAGATATAATTTATGCTAAAGATGGCGACCCAAAGATGAAAAAACTCTTAGAGCATAATATTGTCTTTGTTGGATCAACTGCTTTTGGCGCCCACGATCTAAGGCACACTCCTGTCGATGCATCCTTACCTGGAGTTTATTTTCATATGAATATAGTCCATATGCTACTAGATGGACTATTTTTTCAAGATCAAAACGATTCAACAAAAATTTCATGGCTTCTACTACTTCTAGGAACTGCCCTCATAATTATTATACAATTATATGGAAATGCTATTTTAGATCTATTTTTTGTTTCGGCCATAACTATAGGTATATTTTATATTGATACCTACTTTTTACTACCAAAAGGATATGAAATAAAACTATTTTTCTGTCTTTTTTCAGTTGTAGCCTGCTATTCATGGACCACATTTTTAAACTTTTATTTGGCCAATAAAGATAAATCCTTTTTAAAAAATGCTTTTGGAAACTATATTTCACCTGAACTTATTGATGATATGTACAAAACAGGTGAACCTCCAAAACTTGGAGGAGACTCTGGCATTAGAACTGCCTATTTTACAGATATACAAAGTTTTTCATCTTTTTCAAAAAAACTCTCTGGTAGAAAATTAGTTGGACTCTTAAATGAATACCTTACTGTCATGACTGATATTCTTCTTGGAGAAGGAGGAACTCTTGATAAGTATGAAGGCGATGCCATTATTGCTTTTTTTGGTGCCCCAATGCCATTAGAAGATCATGCCGCTAGGGCCTGTCGAGTCGCAGTCAAAATGCAAAATGCTCTTGATAAACTAAGAGAAAAATGGACAAGCGAAGGAGATCGGTGGCCTGCTATTGTTCAAAATATGAGAATGAGAATCGGAATAAATTCAGGAGAAATTGTTACAGGAAATATGGGCTCTGCAAATAGAATGAACTATACAATGATGGGAGATTCAGTGAATCTAGCAGCAAGACTTGAAGAAGCTGCAAAACAGTATGGAATGTTTACTCAAATCACTCATATTACAAAAGATCTTATAGGTGATGAATTTGAACTCAGAGAATTAGATACCATGAAGGTAATGGGAAAAGAGGAACCTGTTACAACCTTTGATATACTTGGGATAAAAGGAGATACTGAGCAGTACCTACTAGATCTAAAGAAAACGTTTTCACAAGGCCTTAGTTTATACAAAGAACAAAAATGGGATCAGGCCATTGAACACTTTGAGCAATCTGTTGAAAACGAAAACAGAAGATACCCTGAACAGACTGGCAAAAAAACTAACCCTTCACTTCTATATATTGAAAGATGTAAGGAATTTAAGCAAAATCCTCCTCCTGAAAACTGGGATGGAGTCTTTACTCTAACTAAAAAGTAACTATGGAAAATTTAAAACAAATAAACTCTTCTCTTTTAAAAAGATCAGACAATGGTATCCCACAATGGTTTTCATCTGATGATGCTGATTTTTTTATAATTTTAAATGAAAAAGGAATTTTCCATTTTGAAATTAATTTATCAGAATATATTTTAGAAGGAGGTTTGGAGAAACCTTTAAAATATGGAAAAATAAAAGAAAACACTGAGATAAGATATGATCTAATTAACAGGTCAAGAACTGTTGAATACACAAAAGAGATCCCAGCACCATTTCTAGACCAATGTCATCAGGTTTTGAGGTCTTGTATAGATCTTGATCCACAAATACTAAAATCAATCCAATCATTTATTGATTCAAATGGAAAAAACATAAATATTTTAAAAATTCCAACAAAAATGCAGGTAGATGGCATTAAAAAAAGTACAAAAATTCTATATCACATAAAAAAAAGATTCATAATGATCTTTAATATCATACTGGTTGTTATTTTCCTCATTATTGTTTATTATTTCCAAAATTACTTTTTAAAAAACTAAAAAGATTAAATGCAATGCATGAATTATCACTATGCTTTTCTATTGTGGAAAGCGTTACAGATTTGGCTAAAAAAGACAACTTTAATATTGTTGAAAGCATAAGCTTAGAAATTGGTAAAAT
>DAOVTR010000334.1 GCA_030633015.1 Bdellovibrionales bacterium | reverse complement strand
TGCTCTGTCATCCACCAATCACCTCACCACAATTTTTATATTTCCACTTCTTTTTTATAGTTCAATAAAACAAATACCACTTAAAACCTTTATACTATATTCACTTTTTTCAACTATTTTTGTAATTGGAATGTATAGCACTATTTTCTTAATGAATGTTCACCATACGACCTCTTGGGGAGACATAACTTCTTTCAACGATTTAATTAAACATTTCTTAAGAAGTGACTATGGGACTTTTCGATTGCATGCTGGTGCTGACAAAAACTATTTTTTTGAAATAATAAAAAACCTTTTTGAAATAATGGTTAAAGATCTTTTTTTGTTTTTTGTTTTTTTTATAATTAGTCTTATGAATCTTCCTCGAAATATTATGAAATGGTTTTTATATATATTTCTATTTTTACTATATATCATAATCTTTTTTTATTTTTCCAATATTAATCCAGTTCGTGTTGGTGCCGAAGTATTAGAACGATTTTACTTGATGCCTCTTATAATGCTAATATTTATCTCGTCCGCTGCATTTAAATTCAGTAATCTCATTTTTAATAGAAACATTATGTACTTAATTTACTCAATCTTGCTTATTTTTATTATGAAAAATATTATAGTTTACAAAGAAGTAAATAATTTTGCTAAAAATACTATTATAGAAGATTGGGCAATAAATAGACTTCAAGTAATACCTGAAAAAAAGATTAAACAAACAGTGGTACTAGAAGAATCAGATACTGGATACGCTTCTTTAATGTATGTTCAAAACGTTTTAAATATAAGACCGGAATTAATTATAATTAATAAATATTTAATGTTTTATTTATGGCACTCAAAAAAATGGTTAAACAATTTATCAAACTTTTCGTTTGAAGCAGAAAAAATTAATAGAACAAGATACATGGATATTTCTAAAAGTATTATTGGTAACAACTTAGAGTTTTATAATTTTAATATTGAAAAACAATTGGCCGGAATTGATAAAATGAAACATACTTTTTTAGGCATTGGAAGAATGGTAGATGATGGAAGTCATATCTCATTTTTGCCAGGATCGTTAAAAAAGTTAACCATTAGGTCAACTCCCAAAAAAACAAGACTTGATTATAATCAATACTCAGCATATTTTGCAAAATATGGAATTTATTATTCAGCATTAGGAAAAGTATTAATTAAAAATAAACAATATGACCAAGCACTAAATTCTTTCAAAACAGCTAAAACACTTATACCTTATTCCATATTAATTCAAAATAATTTATGTGTACTTTTAAGCCAACTAAAACATGAAAAATTAAATGAGTGCCTACAACAGTTGCAGGCACTTAAAAAAATCGCTTATCCGAATTATTGATTACGAATAGTTAAACTCTCTATTTTTACTTCAGTAGTAGGACGATCCATGCCTCCTGTTGGCGTATTACCAATTGTGTGAACAATATCCATTCCTTTCACGACTTTTCCAAATACTGTATGACGACCATTTAAATGCGGAGTAGGAACTAAAGTTATAAAAAATTGAGAACCATTTGTTCCAGGCCCTGCATTGGCCATTGATAATATTCCTTCAGTATCATGCTTTAAATCTGATATAAATTCATCTTCAAATTTATATCCAGGACCTCCCATTCCAGTCCCATCAGGACATCCACCTTGAATCATAAATCCCTCAATTACTCTATGAAAAATTAGTCCATCATAATATGGCCCTTTTTTAGCAGATGTCTCCTGCTTACCTTGTGCAAGATTTACAAAATTCCATACTGTTTCTGGACACTCTTTTGCGTACAACTCTATTTCAAAATCTCCGAGAGTTGTTTTAAATTCTGCATATAATCTTTCAACATCCTCTTTATGATCTAATTTCGTAACCATGATAACTCCTTGTTCAAAATTTTATAGTTTTATATGTTCCTATTAACTCTTTTAAAATTACTGCTTTTTTTTCTTGAAATAAAAAAAGTTCATAAGGTTTTTCATCCAATGCCTGCTGCTGTACTGAAAGCTTGAATATCTCATCAATATTAAGAGAGAATTTATTTAATCTATTTCCTATTTTATTAAAAATAGAAAACATCTCAACTGGGATTTTTCTAATGTTAAAATTTGAAAATTTATTTTCTTGTAACCACTGATCTAATTCTAATGAAGTTAAGCAAAGAGATAAAAACACTGGATGCCCCTCTCCCATTGGAGTTGACTTCATTAATTTTTTAAGTTTAACAATATTTTTTTTACCTGTAAGAAAAGAATCAATCCATATGATATGAACTCTTTTATATTTTGGCTTTCTAAAAGCTACTATTTTCCCTTGAATCTTATCAGACACTTTGTGAAAAATAATCTCTTCATCTTGTGGCCGAATATATTCAACTCTAAAAGTGCTCAACGTTTTTGCTAAATCCTTATTGTACATATACTGAAATTGTAGTGCTTGCTCATAGCTTAAGGAAAAACTCTTTTGAAGCTTAGCTAAGTGCAAATATCTGACTGCTTTTTTTCTTTTACAATTTGCAGTCTGGGAATAGTTGGCCCAATCAGGAAGATCAGGCATAAAATATTTAGAAACACCTGAACTAACAAAATATTGTTTTAAATTTCTTCTTCTTAAATCACTGTTTTCAGATGTAACACAGGAGCTAATAACTAAAACAATTAAAAATATATTGATATAACGAAACATAAAATTAGTACTAACATAGAAGAGATCAATTAAAAATAAAGATTTATTAAATTGTAAAAACCTTCGCATCGCCATGATCTACTGCAGAATGTTCTGCAAATTTATATGTAAAGGCGATAAAATGGGAAAAAGCCTCGAAAGAAGGGAATGATTTATCAAAAATACAACCATACTGCATGTAGGTGTGACCATTTTTATCCATATACTCTCTTGCGTTTTTAACTGTTACTACAATTGGAATATAGGACTCTTTTGTAAAATACATTCTTAGAGTTAGATCGTGATCATTAGGAAGTTTTTTATCACTTTTTAC
>DAOVTR010000203.1 GCA_030633015.1 Bdellovibrionales bacterium | reverse complement strand
GAGAACTGTTTTGGATGGTTCACTGTTGCAGCCTAATAACACAAAAAATAGTATAATAAATCTCATTAATACTCTCTCCTTAAGTATGGTAAAAATTATTAGAGTATATTATCTAGTCGCAATGGGGCCGATATAATCTCTTGCAACTACCACATTGTCATACCACATCTTACCGGCAAACCCTGCAGGATCTTTAGTTACGTAGTAAGCGATACTCACAATATTAATATTTAAATCTTCAGTGCTTCTCCATCTAAATCCTTCAAAGGGAACAATATCAACTAGATTCATGGAGTAGCTCCAGTGTTCCTGATTATAGTCATAGCCAGAACTTCCCAAAGGTAAAAATGTTCCATGAAGCCATTTTCCTATAGGATTGTCTTCATATAAATCAGAAACCAATACTCCATCAATCCAAAGTTTCATTGTTCCGTTATTGGATGTTACTGGATTATTTAATTTTACCATTAATTCAACACAGGTCCATCTGTCTCTAATAAATTTCAGATTATAATCACCGACAAATTTATTTCCATAGTATTCGGGTAGGCTTTCATTGTGATGCATACCCATCCAATATGAATAATAATCAATTACGTCGTCTCCATGAATTTCTGCTCTTACAGAAAATCGGTCATCACCAGTTGGGCGAATTCCGGCCATCCCCATGGGCCAGTTAGAATCATGAGTTACTCCAGAGATTCCTCCACCTGAATGGTGATGAGTACCCTCACGAAAGTATTTAACATAAAATCTCAAATGAATTTTATCATTAGAATCTTCACCTATGCGGTCCAGTCTTTTCCACAGATGAGTTCCAGTGGTTTGTCCACCAACGGCTGTCATCATAAGAGCTGTATTTCCACCAGCGATGGCAGGCCCTTCATTAACTAGAAACATATAATCTTTATTTTTAGTTTCAGTCCATCTTGAGGTTACTTGATCGAGGGTTTTATTTTCAAAGTTTTCTGCCAATATAACTTGTGGATCTGATTCGATATTTTGATCTTGAATATAGTTGCAAGAGATACCTTCACATGTTCCTGAATTGTTATTACTATCATCATTAGCACCACCATCAGAAGGTGGTTGATATGAATTGTCAGATGGAGCGGAGTCTTGATTGGTACTTAATGCATCTTCAACATTAAATAGAGCCTGTTGCTTACAACTAAATGTAATTAGTAATATTAAGATTAAAAGTAGATTTTTCATAAATATTTCCTGCTTAGTTTTATATATATTTATATTTTCGGCTGTATTTAAAGTTTTCTCAAGCTAAAGACATGAAAACAGATGGTTAGGCAGTTTTGACCGAAATTGAGTGGCAAAAATATGGGGCATGGGAATTATTACAAAAGGTAAGAGTAATATTGTTCAGCTGTAAATATTTACTTATAAGAAAGTAGTGAAGTTATTAACGGCCATATATTTTTTATTTTCAGTATCAATCCTATATTCAAGTGAGCACTTCGCAGTTTTGGATTATAGCGTTGGATATTTTACTAATGACCTGGTCAGTGAAGCAGGAGAGCTTTTTTGTGAAACTCAAACTGATCTTACAAAAGATAATAAGTTTTTAAAATCATTTCGTGTTGAATATTTTCATCGCTTTTTACGTCCCGATAGAATACTTGTAGATTTTGATGAAGGGTTTTTAAAGAGGCCCTTTGGCATTTATTGGGGATATGCAGTCTCATTTAATTGTGTAAATCGCTTGTAAGTTTCCCGTTAAAGCCCCATCTAATTTTTAGATAGCACTCATCTTTTAATGATGTTTTAGTTTTTAGACTTTGGTACGATAGGTCCTTTGTGTTTGATGACAGCGACGCAAACTAAGTGCCACGCAGGTGTAAGTCCTGCCAATGATTGGTCATGAAATCATTGAAGCCACGATCACTGTTAGAAGAGGTGACTCATCTAATGGGGAGTTGATCGGGAGTAGTTTTGTGGATATCCGATTCACAAAGCTTGCGGACTAACAGGTTGTAGCAAAAGCGAACCTTGTATTGCTTAAGATGTTTTGAACCTCGGAAATTCAAAACACCAAAGAGGAAAGCCGGGCCCAACGTCAAACAGGGTTAAGGCCAAGTAGTCAGTGAAGATCATGGTATATGCAACTGACAGTTCCTTGAAAGTGAGCAGAGGATGACATGTTAGGAAGGGAGTTTAGTTAAGGCGCGGAACCGCTTGAGTGTAAAAGGTGAACACCAAATCATCTTAAGGGGCGAATCTTACAGTAAAACCTGCTGCAAGATTTGAACTGGCAGCCAAGTGGGGCAGGTGAGGCCGATTAAGTGATATCTTTAAAGCAACATAACTTTAGAGATTAGTGCGAGGGCCTCAAAGATCAGATCATAGGGTAGAAGCCGACACTATGATATTAAAGGCAGCGATCTAAGCTTTGATGATCGCAGAAGTTGAAGGCCAACTTGAAGCTTAAAGGTGTATGTCAGGTGTGACTTAAACTAGAGGGCCCAAAAGGAATGTTTCAACGGAGTTAGCTGGATCTTGTAACGCCGTACTGGAGAAAATCCAACGTGCGGTGACGAAAACAAAAGGTTTGGTTTGAGGGAGTTTTAGTCGCGAGACTAAATACCCCTCACCAAATTCTTTTTTCCAAAAATTTCATCGTAAAGTAATCAATTTTCAATAAAAACCGATAAGTTATAAGTGAAAATTTGTTTTATTATTATTTTTTTAGTTTCTATTTCGGCTTATGGGCAACATGATTGTCTTCGTAGTGTTGCTTATAGGTTAATTGAAAAAGAGATGGCCCTAGTTTCATCTAAAGATTATAAACTTATAACGTCCCATCAAGCCTATGGAGATATGTTCAAGGCAAAATCCTATGACGATATTTTACAAAATATTGAAAAATTAAAGCAGCAATATCCTAAGCAGGAAAATCTTGATGTACTCAAGGGGCTGTTTACTAGGATTAGAAATGAAAAAGGGAGTATTGCACCTATTGGAAGAGAGAATATAAAAATTAGGCACGTAAAGAAAAACAATTATGAGTTGATTGTAAAACTACCCAAAAAAAATCATAAGATCTCTTTAAAGATTGATCCGAAGTATTCTGCAGACGAGTCAAAGGATATTCAAGAGCGTTTAGTAGAGATAATGTCATTAAGTGATCAAAGGCATATTAATAAACTCAATAAAATAACTCTTTTAAGTGGTGATCATAAGTATTTTTTTGAAGAGTCTATATCTGCAAGTGCGGTTGCAAACCTTAATATAGTAACTAAAAAGAGTAAAATAATTTTTCAAACACCAGTTAATCAAATGGTAAATAGTTTATATGATACATCTGCATTAAAGACTTTTAATCATGAGATGGGCCACACGGTCGCAGCAAAAATTTGGGGGAAATATCCTGACATTCCCAAAAAATATATAAAGGCAGTACAACTTGATGGAAATGAAGTTGGTAGTTATGCAAAAATAAATCTGGTGGAAGATTTTGCGGAAACTTTTGCTCTTTATCATCATTATAAAGGTGCGTATATTCAGGAGATGTTTAAGCTTCCCCATATTGATTCAGGTACTAAATATTATATTAGTAAAAATGAGATTCCACTTAATATAAGAGAGAAGTTTTATCATCGTTTTCGTATAATTGATGAGCTATACGAAGGTAATAGCTCATTTAAAAAGTTGGTTAATGAGCTATTTTTAAGACATAAGGGTAAGCTGCTACTTGGTAGTTTGGCAGTTAATATAAAAGTTATTGATGAACTAATTAAAAAGCTGGATATTAAAAAAAAAAATAGACTTTGAAATCAATTGCCAAAAAAATTTATAAGAGTAATGTTTTCATATGAATAAAAATAAAAAAATAGTTGTTGATTATGATTTGGTCATGAAAAAGAAATTTCTAATGGCCATATCTATACTTATAATCGCTGTTAGTATTTTTATTGGGTTTGTAAATTATCAAAAGTTTGGTATTGAAAGAAATTTTTTTTCTAGTTTAGGGATGTTGGGATTTGGAATAATTTTTTTATTATTAAATTATTTTACTTCTAAAGTTGAAGTTCTATCTTGGCTTTTTCTTTTTTTTATAACTACAGTATTTGGACTTCACTTATATTTTAGCCACTTTATTATGTTCGATGGTGGTTTAAATTATATTCCCATGATTATATTATTATCTTCTTTTTTATTAGGATGGAGAGGGTTAATTGTTTTTTCTTCTATTTGGGTATTAATTGAGCTTTTGATTTGTTCTAATTTATGGGGAGCCCAAGATAAGTTGAGCTATGAGGAGTTATTTGAAATTACCACTAATATTCAATATGATCGTTTTGGAATTTTGATAGTAGTCGTTGTTTTGAGTTG
>DAOVTR010000191.1 GCA_030633015.1 Bdellovibrionales bacterium | reverse complement strand
TGATTTATTAAATCTTGCCTCTCTCTTAGCCAAGGCATATCTTCTTCTTATGAGGTATGTTCTTCGAGTTTTATTACTTCATTAGTATCACTTGAAGATTCTTTTGTCTCTCCTACCACCACATTTGGCAAACTCACTGAATCACCAGTATCAAATACTAAAACCATTCCAGGTTCAATCTGATGAGGGTTCGTAATATGAGGATTTAAAGACCAAATTTTAGAGTAATAAAAACCAGAACCAAATAAACGAGATGAAATTTTCCAGAGCCAATCTCCCTCTTGAACAACATATTGTTCACTTTGAGCAAGAGTAGAGATCTCATCCCACTCATCATCACTAATTTTACCGGCCATTAGCATAGAAAGTTCTACTAATTTCTTCTCCTCATCTCCGACATCAAAAATTTCAACTTCTACTTCTTTATTATCAGAAACAATATTATTTATATTTTTGTCTACTGTTGGCTGCTCAACAAATTCATCATTATCTAAATTTTCGCTATCTTCATTTAAAGAGTTTAAATCATCGACCTGCTCTAACTCAGATAAATTTAACTCCTCATCACGCATTTTTTGCAAATCATCATCGTGCCCATCAAGCATCTCCATGTCAGAAGCTTCTAAAAGTTCAAGCCCCCCCTTATCAACTAAATCTTCTTGTGCAAAACACTTAAGTACAAAAAAGAGAACTAAAACAATGGAAAATGCTAATATTTTTTTAATCGTTATTCACCTAGTTAAATTATTTCCTTTCAAAAAAATCATATAGAATTGAACTATAGTGTGCATTTTTTTTTGATAATTTTAATTTTGAACTACAATCTATTAATTTTTTTAAAGATTTAAGAACTACTCCAGAAAACGAGTAATTATTAATAATCTCTTCAAAAATCTGCATTGAAAGATCATATTCCTGCTGGATATATAACATTTCACCAATTAAATATTTTGCTCTTACTTGAACTTGCAAAAGAGGAGATGACTCTAAATCCTTAAGATAGTTAAAAGCTTTATTATATTTTTTTTGTTGTGCTAAATCTCGAGCCTTTCTTAATGTTAGTATTTCATTTTCAATTGTTGAATCTTTAATTTTTGAACTATCAAAATTCATTTTAACTGTATTTTTTACTTTTGCCCTAGATGTCTGTGACTTACTAAAAATATCAACAGTTTCTCCCAAGTTTTTACTAGATTTATCATCAGTCGCTCTAACTGTACTACTCCCGACAACAGAAGAATGTAAAATTGTCTTATCACCATCAACATCTTTCAATACTGAAACTTTATTAAATCTTTCTTTTGATTTTTGTTTTTCTGATCCTTCAACAATATTTTCATTTCGCTTATCTCTCAATAACTTATCGTATTTTTCCATCAATTGATCGTATTGTATTTTTGGAACTGTTTTGACAATAGCATTTTTTCCATTAGTGTCTCGTTTAAAAACACCCTTAATACTAGAGCAACTAGAAAAAGAAAGTACAAAAATGATTATGACTAACTTAATTTTCAAATCACTTACCTCCATGTAAGATCTACTTATTATACTTGACTTATCTATTATTTTAATGGAAGTCTGCATTAAGTCAATGATATTTAAATTGCATATAAAGGTATTTCATCTTTATATGGGCCAGAACAAAACCAGAGTAATAAGGTACGTTAATGGTAGAGCAGTATATTATCCGAGTAAACAAAGCAGATTCTGCTTTTACCTATTTTTTTTTAGAATCTTGTGATGGAATATGTTTTTACTCAACTCTGACACATGATAAAAGCTCAGGGTTTAGAGATATTGAAATTTCTTATGATTTTTCTTTAAAATTAGAAATGGAAATTGTACTTACAAGTCTTCAGAAACAGATAAATCTAAACTTCATTGCCGTCCCAACTATTTCTTAATTCTCTTAGAGCAAAAAAAACATCTTTAGAGTTAAGATTATTAAAACCTAACTGCTGTAACCTTTCAATAACTTCTATATTATTTAATCGCAAAAAAAGATTTATTTTCTTTTCAATATTAAAATTAGATTTAAATTTAGCTTTATAAGCTTCGTCCCTTAGTTTTATTAACAAATTTTTAGCATAAATATTATTTTTTTCAATTGATAAAGTAAATTTTAAATTAGTAATTAAATAATCATGACCGGGATAAATGATTGCATCTTCGTAAAAAGTTAGAAACATATTAAAAATCGTCTGATACAGGGCCACGATATCTCCTTCACCAATACAATTTCCTACCCCTGCATTAAAAAGTGTATCCCCAGTAAATATTGCAAATAAAACTCCATTTTGCATAACTTGTAATGAAAGATGGTCAAGGGTGTGACCTGGTGTCTCTAGTAATTTTAAACAGCTATTATCATCAAAAGATAAGCCGTTTGTAATATGATCAAAATTATCCTTTGTTACTACTTCAGCATTATATTTTTCAATTAAATACTGATTACCACTAACATGGTCAGAATGCTGATGAGTATTAAATATGTACTTTATACATCCATTTAATAGATCAACTTTTTTTTCAATTAGTTGACCATCAGTAGGGTCAACAATCAAACAAATACCTCGAGAATCTTGAATAATATAATTAAAATTTTGCAAATTATTGTTAATTTTAATAGAAAATATTTCCATTCTACTTTTCCTGTTTTATATTAATTAACATTAACAATCATATCGCTAGGAATTCAAGTGATCAATTTTATTTATATTAAGACCATATTCGCAATATTACTTTCTTTGAAATTTTTTATTGAAACTTATCTTGATATTAGACAAAAACAATTTATAAAAAATAATAACTCTAATATCCCCAATGATTTCTCTCAGATCATTACTATTTCCGACCACGAAAAATCAGCTCAATACTCTTTAGCAAAACTTAATCTAGGTCTGATACTAAGAATTTTTGAATATTTTATTTTAATTTCATGGACTCTACTTGGCGGACTAAATCTTTTAGAATCCTTGTTAATCAAATTTCAGCTATCACCTCTTTTTCATGGAATTGTTTATATTCTATGCTTTAGCTTAATTTCATTATTAATTAGCTTACCCCAAACAATATATATTACTTTTATTTTAGAACAACGTTTTGGATTTAATAATACAACTGTAAAGATTTTTATCCTTGATTTGCTCAAAAGCTTAACCATGGCCCTTATACTGTTTACTCCAATTTTATATATATTATTATATATTATAAAAAATTATCCCAACTCTTGGTGGCTAACTGGTTGGATGCTTATAACTGGATTTCAACTGTTAATAGCATGGATATATCCAAGTATAATCTCTCCAATGTTTAACAAGTTTAGGCCCCTCAAAAATGAATCATTAAAAATTCAAATAGAAAAATTACTATCTAACTGTGGTTTTTCTTCAAAGGGAGTATTTATTATGGATGCTTCTAAAAGAAGTAGTCATGGAAATGCTTATTTTACAGGTCTAGGTAAAAATAAAAGAATTGTATTTTTTGATAACTTAATTAAGACAATTACTGATGGTGAAATATTAGCAATTTTAGCTCATGAGTTGGGTCACTTCTCCAAAAAACATATTTCAAAGCATATAATTCTTTCTACTTTAATGAGTTTTTTAGGTTTCTTTCTACTAAATTTACTGTATCAAAATAAAATTTTCTTTAATTCTCACGGTATTAATTACGCTTCTAATCATGTTGCTTTAATACTTTTTTCTCTGGTACTTCCAATATATCTTTTTTTCATCACACCAATCTCATCATTTTTTTCAAGAAAAAAAGAATTTGAAGCCGATAATTATGCTGTAGAAAAAACAAACGGAGATGATCTAATTTCTTCGCTTATTAAGCTTCATAAAGAAAATTCTAAATTTATTTTAACTGATCCTCTTTACGCATTTATATATTATTCCCACCCAGATATAACAACTAGAATTGAAAATATAAAAAATCATGCGCCATAAAAAACATCTGAAAAAGATTTTTGCAAAAATTTAAAATAAGGCTCTCTATATTTGGCAATTTCATTATGAAGTTCGTGATAAGAGCCATCTATAATCTTTAATTGAAAGCCCTTGTCAATTTGAGAAAAATAAATTTTAACATCTTCTAAACTTACAATTTTATCTTCTCCTCCAATTGCACAGATGGCCGGACATCTAGGCCTTATTGGTCTTGAAAAGACTTCTTTAGAACTACTTACAAGATTAATAAGTAGTCTTGAGTGCAACTTTAAGCAATTTAACTCATCTGCAACATATTTTTCATACACACTTTTATCATGGGATAAATTTGTAATATCCAAAAGTCCACTAAGTCTAATACTTGGAGACATGGATGATAACATTGATAAGATTTTTTTAGGAATAAGCTTCACGACTGCCCCTAAAGAATCAGGTATAGCTACTGGTGGTGCTGTTATAAAACAAAGTGAAGGATAAAAATCATCCTTCAAATAAGTTTGTTGAATAAATCCAGAAATTATTA
>DAOVTR010000041.1 GCA_030633015.1 Bdellovibrionales bacterium | reverse complement strand
CCCGACTAAAAATGATAATAAATTTATCTTTTCCGGTGGTCGATTCGCATCGTTTAGTTCCGCTAAAATATGATCAAGCTCTTCTCCACAGGAGTAACAAGTATCTGTTGCAAATACTAAAACAGTATATCTGTTTAACAAAGAATCAATATTGAGTTGACCTCCATCAATATTATCTAAACTAATATTTAATAACGTGTCTTGCCCTGTTACAATATCTCTTTGGGCCTTGTTAATTTCATAATCCATGTTTGATCCACAACTAAAAAACAGCAAGATAAACATAATATAATTTATCAAATATCCCATGCAATACCTCCTGCAACCACAAAGTTCTGGTTGTCTATATTGCTTATGCCGTATTGAGCATCAATGTTATAAGAGATCTTACCTAATGAGTGTTTCATTTTAACTGCCAAAGCATCAGTTCCTACTTGTAATTTCTCACCATTACGAGGATCAAATTCAACCTCTCTTGTCAAAAAATATGAAAAAGATAACAACAGATCAAAGATTGGCTCAACAATTATGCTTGCGCTATACCTCTCAAAAGTAAGATAGCCGGTATTATTTAAAAGTTTTTCGTCTTGATTTTCTTCAATCCAAAGATATGATAACTGACTAAAGAATTGATCTGTAAAAGAATATGCCCAACTTGTTTTAACTCCAAAATGAGACGGCCTTTCAAACTGTCTGATTCCCACAAATAAATCCAACTTTGTTTTAAGTTTCGAAGATAAAACTTGCTCTAACCAAAAACCAATTTTCTTTCCATTTATATGATCTGTACTTTTTACAAGTTTAAAATCTTCAATTCGATTAAATGAAATCACTGGTGTTTTTTGAGAAAAATATAATAAATCCCCTCCAAGAATAGTCAACCTGTGATTTAGAAAATAACTCGTAGAAAATTTCACTCCTTGCTTACCATCAATAGTATCATTTAAATTTTGAAAATAAGAAAATGCAGAAGTCACATTCTTAAAAGAATAATTAATATCCCCTGAAAAAAAATAATCTAAGTTTGATTTTGCAAATAACCCCGAAAATAGAAGTCCATGACTACGATTTGTTTTATATCCTAAAGTGATTGTAGGATTAACGATCGCATCGGAATTTAGCTCGACTTTACTAATCTGAGTTATGCTTTCATAATTAATTGTAAATATTGATCCGTATACAAAATTTGAAAAAAAAATAAAAGTAGATAAAATTACTCCGCGCATGTAGAACATCCCGTCGATGTTGATTGCTCCAAAGACTCCAAACCATATTGCGAAGTTATACTGTTTTTTGTTAATGTAGAATTAAAATCCATTGCGCCATGATTAAGATTACTTCTATCGATATTTTTCAGTTGTGTGCAACTACTAAAGACTAAAATTAATAACAGATATAGGATATTATTCATGGAATAAATCTTTAATCTCTTTAATAAATAAATCATCATCCTCTGATGCTCCGATATGCTTATAAATGATTTCATTTTTATCATTTATAACAAAAAGAGTTGGAGTATATTTTATCTTTAACTTTCTCATTGCAACTCTTTCTCGATCAAAAGCGAAGGGAACTGTTAAAAACTTGCTATATTCTGGATTATCTAAGAATGTGTTAATAATACTATCGTTAGTATCAATGGAAACAAGTCTAACGGTTGCAATTTCTTCTACCTCTTTACCAAGTCTAGAAATCATTGGAAGCATACTCACACATGGCCTGCACATTACTGACATAAATTCGATTATGGTATATTTTTGCACTGATTTTTTATCGCCAATACAGTTATTAACAATTTTACCAGAAGGAGTTAGTTCATCTAATTTAGTACATTCTAATTTATCCCCTACCTCTGCACTAAAAATATTAAAACTAAGAAGAAAAGATAAAATAATTAAAGTTTTCATGCAGACAATATATACAAGTTAAATTTAATATGCAACGAAACATCATATTATTGAATTTTTTTTATCCTTAATAACAGCTTTTTAAATTTCTCAACAAAGAACTTATAACCAACTGCATTTACGTACCTATCATGTTCAAATGTAAGTTTAGAATATTCAATTAATTGCTTAGTAATCGTTGGTTATGTCTAAATCATCAGTTATTTTTTTAGATTTTTAGTTTTCTAGATTTAATTATGTTTTGATTCCAAATTGAAATAATGACAAATAAAACACTCCTTTTATTCCTTTTTTCATGTTAAATTTTTTAAATAATGCAGACATATTTAAAAAATTATAAGTTATTACTTTTTCTACTTCCATGTTACTACTTGAGTTATTATTTATTCAACTCTTATTTTATTGAATCCGATGCGTTCTTAGCAAGCTCATTTTTAATCCTGTTTATTGGATATTCATATCTTTTTTTCAGAAAAAAAATTATAGAGAATAACAACTTTCATATCTATCAAATATTTATTTTGATTATTATTGCAATCATTCATGGAGCATTATTTAATATATATTCAAACGTTTTAAAACTTCCTTTAATTCTTACGCTACTATTCAGTTTTATCAGTCTATATGGATCAAATTTATTAATTTTTTTTAAATTTAATGTTAACTGGAATCACAAGTTATTAATTATCACAATTATTGCTATTATCTCAAGATTACTTTATCTCAATGGGCCAAACCTAATACCTGAAGAAGCTTATTATTGGAATTATGGACAAAATCTTGCCTTAGGTTATCTAGACCACCCTCCTCTCCTGGCTTGGTCAATTAGATTAATGAATACCATTTTTGGCAATAGTGAATTTGCAATTAGATCTGTCCCATTTCTCTGGTGGGGTATTTTTTGTTTTTATACATATAAATTTAGCGAAAGCATCTTTAATAAAAAAGCGGCTATTGGCGCTCTTCCAATTGTTGCCATTTTGCCCAGTTTTTATATTTTCGGTTTTTTTGCGACACCTGATACAATTTTATTTGCATGTTGGAGTGGTGCAATATTTTACTTTCACCAAGCAATCACTAAAAATCAAACTCGATACTGGATCTATTTAGGGATTTTCTTGGGCCTTGGTATGTTAACCAAATATACCATGGCCGTGCTGGCATTTAGCTTGCTTACCTATTGTATAATAGATAAAGAAGCTAGAAAACAATTTTTAAATCCTTGGGCATATGTGGCAATTGCAATTTCACTAGTGATCTTCAGTCCTGTTATTTTTTGGAATATGGAACATGACTGGATCTCTTTTGCTTTTCAAACAGTGAGCAGATTAAAAGAAAAAAATAATTTTAATCTTGATAATTATCTCCTGTATTGTTTAATACAACTTGGGCCAATTGCTATTTATCTAATATTTCAAGCTTTATTTAAATTTGTTAAACAAGATAAAGACATTTTATGGCCATTTAATAAGAGAGATAAACTACAACTAGTTTTATCAATTGTACCATTTACAATTTTTCTATTGGTAAGTATTAATAATACCATACGCCCTAGCTGGTCAATCGTTTCATGGATAGTCCTACTTCC
The DNA here is from genome assembly GCA_030633015.1 of Bdellovibrionales bacterium. The sequence continues at coordinate 5,879 of DAOVTR010000041.1, read as the reverse complement.
CTGGCTTGGAAAAAGTTTGAATTCCAAAAATAATATTATTAAACACTCTTGGATGATTTTATTTATTGTTTTACTTCTATTTTACAATTCAACATTATGTTATTTAACAAATGGTTTTTTTAATACTCCCTTTCGCACAAACTCACCTAAGCCGCACACATGGAAAGAAATGGGAATAAAAGTTTCTCAATTAAAAGATGACCTAGAAAAAAAATATAATTTGCAATTAACTATAGTAGGAATGGACACTTATTTTACTGCAAGCGAGCTTGCGTTTTACGTTAAACCTGAACATAGACGCTTAACTAATACATCTAAACATGGCGTTTGTAGTTGGTACCTCTTTAAGAAAAATGGACTAATGTATAAATATTGGTGTCCTAAGCAACGTTATAAAGACAGTGATATTTTAATTATTTCCATTAAAAAGAGTAGAATTAAACACAAAAGCCTAAAAAAATATTTTAATGAATTAACTGAAATAAAAAAAATCTATCTTTATAAATTTGGAAAGAAAGCTGGTCGATTCTATTACCGAGTCGGACATAATTACAAACCATAGGATCATAAAATTAAGATTCATACAATAAATGGATACATTCAATCAACTTATCTTATAGAGTACCCTGATAAATTACTTCTTTTGGATAGTGGATGTAGCTGCGACGAAAATATAATTGTTAATTTTATTACAAAAACATTAAACAGAAATATAAGTGACCTTAAACTTATTGCAATCACTCATTTCCACCCCGATCATATTGGAGGAGCTAAGAGATTACAAAAAAAATATAAAATACCCATAGCTACTGGTGCTGATTTCAACTCCCACTATAATGGATTAGCTGGTGTAATAAACCATTTAGTTGATATCTGCTTAACTCATTATGTTGCTTATAAAAGCGGAAAAAAACTAAAATGGATTTTTTTCTCACGAAAAATTAATCCTGATTTTACTTTCAAAGATAATCAACCTCTTCCCAATTTTAATGATTGGACAGTATTATCAACTCCAGGACACACTTATCTTGACTACTCTTACTATCACCACGAAACTAAAACTTGCTACGTATCAGATAATATTATTTGTCATAAAAAGAAATTAATTAGGCCATATCCAATATATTCTCCACCATTATATATTAATAGTTTAAATTTATATCTGAATTTGAATATTGAAACTTATCTTCTGGCACATAAAAATAAACATAATCTTTCGAATGAACAAATTACTCTTTTAAAAGACAATACCCCGTCAACTAAAAGGACGCATCTATCTTTACTTAATTCATTATTCCGTAACATTTTAAAGAAACCGTTTCAAAATTAAAGATATAACCTTCACCATGTTCTATAGTAGTAGACGTCTCTTCAAAATTAAATGCTGGAAAATAAAAAGAGAGTACTTCACCATCGAATTTATAGCTTCCCGTATATTTTTCAGCAGTATGCAAATTTACCAAGAGACAATTAAAATAAGTATCAGTTTGCAGATGAAAAATTGTATTGTCAGCAGTAGTACACCAAAAACTTTGATTATTTATAGGAACATTGGCAAATAAATTAAATGAGAAGAATATTAATATTAAAAAAATATTTTTTTTCATCGATTAAATCCTTTTTTGGTTAAAATTCTATTTAATGAATTGGTAAACAACTCTTTGTCTTTAGGCCCAAAGGGTGGTGATCCACCCGTATCAACACCACTCGCTCTTAGATCATGCATAAAATCTCGCACGGAAAGATGCTCACTAATATTTTCTTCAGTATAAAGCTCACCCCTTGGGTTAATTGCCGTAGCTTCTTTTTTTACAATTAAATCAGCAAGAGGAATATCAGCGGTTACAACCAAGTCATTTTTTTCAACATGCTCTACAATATAAAAATCAGCAACGTCAGCTCCTTGATCTACCTGAATGGAGCGAACAAGTCCTCCTGGAGGCACAGACATATATTTATTTGCAACTAAGACTACAGGAATTTTCAATCTATTGGACGCTCTAAATATGACTTCTTTTACAATCTTCGGACAAGCATCTGCATCGATCCATATTGTTAATTTTTGTATTTCTAATTCATTCACTATATTTGCCTGTTATTTTTAAGTATACTGCTTCTTCATTAAATATGACTTATCAATTGGATAAAAAGTAGAGGCTGATTTTATGAGAGAGTCTGCACTAAGAGCTGGTACCCCATAAACATCTACTCGCTTATTTTTTGAAATTAGCTTATCCACTAATATATCAAAATCACCATCGCCACTAAGTAAAATCAGACGATCAACTTCCCCTGCCACATCCAGCATATCAACTGTAATTCCGACATCCCAATCACCTTTTGTTGATCCATCACTTCGAGAAATATATGGTTTTAATTTTACCTCAAAACCTATACCTCTAAGAATATTTTGAAATTGAATTTGCTTTTCATCTTTGCGATCAATGGCATAAGCATAAGCTGCGACAACATTACAATTTTCACACGCAACTCTTGCCCAAAAACTATTATAATCAAACTGTCCACCAAGGCCATCTTTCACCGTATAGTAAATATTTTGAACATCTACAAAGATTGCAATCTTTTCCAAATTAACCTCTCTCAAACTTTATTTTTTCTCATTTGAACTTGAAAGTGTTTTGCATATTAACAATAAGTAAAATGAGTATAAAAAAAGTCTTTATCAATAATCAATTACAACTATTAAATAACTGTGGTCCAACCCAATTCCCATCAATACAAGTTCTTGAAGAATTTAGACAAGGAGCTGTTGGGCCAGAAAATCCATTTTCCATTGTCCCATGAGGTGTACCACCACAAGGTTCAGTTGGGTTATCACAAGTTATATAAAGCATTGGTCCTGTCCATTGACCATTTAAGCAGGTTTGAGTTGAAGGGGTACAAGTTTCAATACTATTAACTATAGGTTGAAGGTAGCCTTGCCTCACTCTACCTTCGAGACATTCTGATTGAGACGTTGGCAAGTAAGCTTTAGCAGGTACCGCTTTAGGGGGAGCAACATTGCTGGTTTGAAGATTATTACTTGTGGCACAACTAAATAGCGAGATGATTAGAAGTATCAAAATGCAAATTTTATTCAATTGTAAAATTAAATTCTTCATCTTTCTTTGATATATAATTTCGAAGTCGATGTGTACAGAAATTAACTACAATAAAATCACATGCCTTTAAGAACATTTTGATAAAATTAAAAATGTTTGAATTAATTAAACGCTTGAAATAGTAAAATTTAGTGCAGATCCCACAATAATTATCGCTTCAAAGGCCCTGTTGCTTGTTCTAGATATTTGAAATTTTTCAACAAAAATAATTAACATTTACTTCTACTGTCAAGGGCCATTATTGCCAACTAAGCGTGTAGCTTTATTTTTTAAAACTTTATTCTAGAGACATCGTAACCAACTGTAATTACAACCGTTGGCTTATTACTCTCAAGACCAAACCCAAATTAAGTTATAATTATTGTTGATATACCGATATTTTTTATGGGTGAGACATGACTTTTTTAAAAACATTATTATTTGCAGGTATAGTTATAGCACTCTATTCGTGCATGCCTAAATCTGACTTTAAAATAGATATTTCTAACAACGACAATTCATCAACAGACAGTCAGGAAAATACTAATGATCAGGACGTTACTCAAGAAGAAAATGAAATTGAAGTTGAAGTTGGAACAATTTATTATATAAATCTCAACGGTGGAACTCTTGCTCAGTGTAATGGGTTAAGTGATGCCCCTTATGGCGGAACAGGTTTAAATCAAAACTGTGCTTGGAAGCATCCATGGATTGCAATTCCTCCACTTGATAGCAGCAACACTACTCCATTTATTGGTGGAGATACTCTTATTATTTCTAATGATAGTTATATGTTTGGTTATGGGGCAATTGACTCTCCTGGTACTTCAAAATGTTCGTCAACCAATTGGACTTACGATTGCCAGACTGGAGCAATTCCTTCTGGTACCAGAGAAAAATCTACTCGAATTCTTGGAGAATCTTATAAAAGTGGTTGCTCACAAATGCCAGAGCTTTGGGGAGCAAGAAGGACTGCCCGAATTTTTTCTTTGGCCAATAGTTCTCATATTCAAATTCAATGTCTTGATTTAACAGACCATGAACAGTGCTCACGCTATCATCCAAACGCTGCCTATAGATGCGACAGTCTTCTTTATAACGACGCCTCAACTGGAATTTATGCCCACGACTCACAAAATGTACTAATTAAAAATGTTAAAATCCATGGGCTAACCACTGGTGTTCATGCCGGCAGACTAACAGATTGGACTATGGAAAATGTTTACATTAGAGGAAATTATTCAGCAGGGTGGAATGGTGACATAGGGGCCAATACCTCTTCAAATTCAGGAGAAATGGTTTTTAAAAATGGATATATTTCATGGTCGGGATGTATTGAACCCTACCCTAATCCAAGCGCTACTCCTGTCGGATGCGTCTCTCAAGATCATGGCGGATATGGCGATGGAATTGGAACACATATGACTGGTGGAAATTGGACATTTGATAATTTTAATTTTTTCTATAATGTCTCAGACGCTCTTGATCTTCTATACTATGAGGAGACTGGAAGAGTTACTGTTAAAAATAGTCATTTTGAAGGAAATGCTGGCAACGCAATTAAAATTAAAGGTGGTGGCCATACTTTAGAAAATTTAGCAATCATTGGAAATTGCGGTTTTTTTGATCAGGAAAACAGCGATCATTCCAGAAAATGGCCTTACATGGTTAATCATTGTCGGGCCCAAGGAAACAGCCTATCACTTACAAGAACTCTAGGAAAAATTTATAGTAATGAGCCAATTATAATTTCAAATGTTTCTTTATGGAGTGAAGGTGACTGCGCCTTAATCGGCAATGGATCATTTGAAATTAAAAATTCACTATTTCAAGGTGGCATAGATTTTCTAAGTGGCGTACAACAAAGTTGCTTTTTTTATAACAATGATAGTATCGGAATAAATATCTCATCAGAAAATCTAGTTATTGGTAATTTTAAAGAGACAGATAAATGTAACTATGGAATCAACTCCAGCGGAGATTCTGGATACTGCAACTCACCTGGTTTCTCCTTAATAGACCCATCACAAGACCAATTCGATCTAAAGCTAAATAGTGGTAGTTTATTTAGTGAGTTTTTTCCAAGCTTAGGCGCATCAAATAGTGTTTTAGATTCCAGTTATCACTAGATAACCGTCTGTAATTACAGTATAAATACCTCTATTAAAAATACTTCTTAAGATATCGTACCTGATTATGCTAATATGGCCTGCATAAATAATTAATTTCAAAAAGGATTTAAAAATGGCAGAACCAAAGGGACTAAAAAAACCCGTAAAATTAAAATCAGAATTATCATCAATGCTTGGAGAGAGTGAACTTCCAAGAACTGAGATAACAAAAAAACTTTGGGAGTATATCAAATCTAACGAGCTCCAGACTAAAACAAAAAATGGCAAACCAGAAAATGCAGGAAAATTTATCGTTGCAGATTCTACTCTTCTTTCAATCTTTAAAAATACCAATTCAACTAGTAAATCTGGAAAACTTACAGACCTTACTAAAATGAATGAAGGTGACACCATTGATATGATGCAAATGGCAGCAGTTGTTGGCGCAAATATCGAATAATTTTATTGTCTTAAAAAAACTCTTTAAACATTAAATAGGTGCTAAATATTTTTGGCACCTATTTAAATTTTTCATATACTTATAAAATCAATCATCACTTGGAACTGTTAATACTAGATCATTTACGTCACAACCAATATGTATTGCAACTATAGGACATTTTGCCACCAAAAAAGAGAACATTTTGTCTCGTTTAGGTGTATTAAT
>DAOVTR010000336.1 GCA_030633015.1 Bdellovibrionales bacterium | reverse complement strand
AGAAAAGTGGGGGCCATTTAATGTGGAGCTTGCTTATGGGCTTAAAAGAGTGTCTGCTCCATACATAATTAATATGTTGATTAACAAAATGGAGTATCCACTCGCTTATGGAAAATTAAAAACTAATGTTGAGCTTCATCAGATAAATGCGAGTACTTCTAGTAATAAGGGTTTTGCTCTTATGCTTGGAGGCCAGTATCAAAGATGGGGAGATAAGCTTTGGAATGGAGATCTTTATAATATATTCGTAGTTAATTTTTCAAAAGGCTATATTGCTGAGGGGGCCATGCAATCTGTATTTAATACCATGGATACAGGTGATGGATGCTCTAAATTTCTTCTAAAGTGGGGAGGAGATTACAAGACTAAGAGTGTAGGAATGTATTACACCTTTAAACTGCAATCAAATTCTGGTGGTGGAGCTGATGAGAGTTGGACAACCTTTGATACTCACCTTAGACCTTTATATATCTTAACTGATAACTATACCACCGGTATTGATATTCAAAATAGATTGGTGGTTGATGATACTCCAACTCCTTCTTGGGCAACTGACCAAGGTACAACAAGAATTTCTTTGATGTTTGCGTATAATATGTCAAAGAAGCCTTATGATCTGCCAGTAATAAGTGCTTTTGCAGGTTATATTTTAAAATCCAAAGATACAGCTCTATTTGCCTCAGAAGATCAGTCTAAGGGGGCTCCGTTTATAAGGCTTAATTACGAAATTTCAATTTAAGGATTCAAATGTCTAATATTGTTTTAAAAAATATTGATAAATTTTACGGTGAAAATCAGGTCGTTCATAATATCTCTTTGGATATTTCTGAAAGAGAATTTGTTGTTTTGGTTGGCCCCTCAGGATGTGGTAAATCAACAACTCTAAGGATGATTGCCGGGCTTGAAGATATTAGCGGCGGAAATTTATTTATTGGAGGGGTTAAAAGCAATAACGTTCTACCGAAAGATCGCCCTGTTGCCATGGTCTTTCAAGATTATGCTCTATATCCTCATATGACTGTTTATGATAATCTTTCGTTTAGCCTAAAAATTAAAAATATTAAAAAAGAAATTATAGAGCAGAAAGTGCAACATGCAGCTTCCATGCTTGATCTTAGTGATTACTTAGACCGGAAACCTGCTGCACTGTCTGGAGGTCAAAGGCAGAGAGTCGCCATGGGAAGGGCCATTGTAAAAGAATCGTCAATTTTTTTATTTGACGAACCCCTGTCAAATTTAGATGCAAAACTTAGATCAAAAATGAGAGTAGAGATTAAAAAGTTTCATATAGAAAACCAAGCAACGACTGTTTATGTTACTCATGACCAACTTGAGGCCATGACTTTAGCTGATCGCTTGGTAGTTATGAAAGAGGGATTAATTGAGCAGATCGGTACTCCGATGGAAGTTTTTGAATATCCAAGAACTCTGTTTGTGGCAACTTTTATAGGCTCTCCGGGGATGAATTTGTTTAATTGTGTTATAAAAAAACAAATTGATAAAACATTTTTAGAACAGGAAAATGGAATTTTTTCTTTTACTCTTCCTAAAGAAAAGGCTGATCATGTTCATGACCAGATGAAAGTTGTAATGGGAATCAGACCAAGTGATATTTATATTGCAGATGCTACAGATGAAATTGTAAAAGATTGGAAAACATCAGGTAAAGTCGTCATTGTAGAGCTTCTTGGTAAAAATGCTTTTTTAACTATTGAAAATGATTCAATAGAGTTCTTAAGTGAGATTATGGGAAGAATGATGCCTTCAATTGGAGATAGTGTAGATCTTGGATTTAACTTAAACCATATTCATCTGTTTGATCCGTCTACTGGAGTTAATCTTTTAAATTTGGGGCAGTAGTTTTTTTCTTAGGACGAATATCAGAATTCATTCTAGTTTTTAACTCACTTAAACCTTTACGTATTACGTATCCTCTACAATCTGATTGGTCACAGAGATCAAGGTTATCTTGATCTAGGCAGTAACCAAGGCAGCCAATAGGTCTTTCTACTGGTAAAGACTCAATGGATGAATCAATAACGGACTTAAATAATTCAACTTTTATGGCCAGGGTTGATCCACATCCTTCGATTTCATGATTAAATAGAAATAAGCCTTGATATATTTTTTTAAGGTTTGACATATATCCAATAATAACCAGATTAGGATCTTCTATGAAATCATTTTCTGTATTCCATTTTTTTTCGCACATTGAACAAGTTTTAAATGGTTTGCTCATCCCTTAATTCCTCCTCTGGCCAGACCAGATACAATATATTTATGAATCGATAAAAAAAGTGCTGAAATAGGTAGTGCTCCTAAAATACAAGCCGCTGCAAATTGGCCCCAGCGTCCAGCAAATGATTCTGAGATGAAAATCTGTATTCCAACTGCTAAGGTGTATTTATCTTGAGATTTTAAAAGTATTGCGGGCAAAATAAAATCTGAAAAGGTTCCAATAAAAGTAAGTAGTCCAACTACTGCAAGTATTGGGGTACTTAAAGGAAGGATGATTTTATAAAAGGCCTGAAAACGGTTACATCCATCCATTATGGCAGACTCTTCAATTGATTTTGGAATAGTGTCAAAATATCCTTTTATAAGCCAGATATTAAATGGTGTTCCACCAAGATAAACCAAAATAAGCCCCCAGTGGGTATCAGTTCCAATGGCCGGGAAAAAATCACCAACAAAGTTTAACATTAAATAAAATGCAACCATTCCCATAATACTTGGAAACATCTGTGCAATCATTAAAGCAATCAGCGAAGAGTGTCTCCCTTTAAAACGAAAACGTGAAAGAGCATATGCTGAGGTGGTTGATAAAAAAAGAATTAAAAATGAAGTTATAAAAGAAATTTTAATACTATTAAATAGCCATTTTAAAATTGGAAAGCTTGATGAAATTTCCTTTCCTGTTTCAATATCGATGTAAGAAATCCCTAAAATATATTTCCAATGATTGAGGGTTATACTTTT
>DAOVTR010000210.1 GCA_030633015.1 Bdellovibrionales bacterium | reverse complement strand
TATCTAATTGGCTTGATAAAAATGGTCATGAATCCATTAATGATATGAGAGGGGCACTCCATAAAAAAACTGATATAAAAGTATTTAATAGAATGCAATATATTAAAATGTATGATGGATTAGAGTAGATTTTTAAAAATCTTGCCTCTTTACCTAGAGCTCAATGTTGAGTATATTATCATTGATTTATAAAAAACAATTAATAACAATTGGAGAGTATATTATGGGAAATGAGACTGTAGTTAAAAATTTAAAATTAAAAGGTAGAGAGATCTTATCATCTTATGCTGCTTATACTCTTGAAGGTGAGATTGAAGCTACGGTTTCAAGAAATGGTGAGAATTGGAATGTTGTTGAGAGAAACGGTATTGCAAAGGGGACTTCTGATGGAGAAGAGGAGGCCATATATATTCCTAACGATAAAGCGATAGTGTCAATTAAAAATAATATTGCACCCCTGCTTCCAAAAGAAATTGTAATAACTTGTCCACAAGATATTTTTGATGCTGTTGCTGCATTTGATTTAAAATTGATAGAGAAGGCCGGCCCAAATAAGAAAAACTGGGGTGGAAATGCTTGTCTTGCTGCTTCAACTACTTTATTTCAAACTTTAATGAATGCTGCCGGATTTAAAGCCTGGGAAATGCTGGCGCCAAAAGGGGGAATGAAGAAATTTTATTTTCCAAATATTGGTTTTAATATGGTTTGTGGTGGAGAGCATGTTCCAGGTACAAAACAAGATGTTCAAGAAATGTTTTTTATCTCAATGAAAGATAAATCTGTAAAAGATGTGTTTACCACGGGTATTAAGTTTTTTAAGCAATTTGAAAAAAATCTAGTTAGAGATGGAAAGCCTACGGGAACTGCAAAAGAGAGAGGATTTGTTTTTCCTGTTGCAGATAATTTTGAAGGGTTAACTCGAATAAGAGAGTGCGCTGCTCAACTTGGTTTAAGTGATAAGCAGTGGGCATGTGGGACAGACAATGCTTTTTCAGAAATTCAAAAAACAGAGGAATTGAGAAAAAATGGAGAATATGATTTACGTTTTTCTGGACAAGGAATAAAGACAAGGGAAGAATTAATTGAGTTTAATTGGTCACTTGTTAAAAGTTCTCCAAATTTTGTGACAATGGAAGATCCAGGTAGCGAAAATGACGTTGAAGCACACCGATTAATGACCAGTAAATATGGAGATAAAGTTCAGGTGGTTATTGATGATGCAGCTGTGACTCAAATGCGTTTTATCCTTCCATTTTTAGCTGGAGCAGAGAGAGATAAAAGGGCCGGAAATTCAATTTTAATAAAGCTTAATCAAGCTGGAACTTTTACAGAAACTTGTTTAGCTACAGATATTGTATTGGGTGTTGCAGAAGCTTCTAGAGTTGAGAAATTCTTAGGTGCCAGGGGTGATCTTTCAAGTGTCTTAGGAGCACTTAAAGAAGTAGGCGTAAACAGCCTGCAAGAAGCGTTGGATAATATCAAAGCTGGTGGATTTAGTGCTTTTTTCTCGCATCGATCAACAGAAGGTTCATCTGAATTTTTACCATATATGCCTTTAATGTACGGAGCTGTTTCAAGTAAATTATGGTTTAAAGCAGGTGCTCCAAATGGAGAGAGAAATTTGCAAAATTATAATCCTTTGATCAGAGCAGAAGAGCAGATGAGAGAAAAAGGAATTGATACCGAAGTTGCCGCGTGGAATGGTCTTCCTTCTGAAGTAAAAATTAATCTTTAAAAAATATAACTACTTTGGTTCCATAAGGGGCCAAAGTAGACTTTTTTACCGTAAAACAAACTAAATCGGTCTCCTATTTTCTTGGTAATTTTTCCTAGTGATATCTTTTTTCCATAATTTTCAATAAATGTTTAATTATTCCGAAATGTTAAATGTACTTATTACGTTTAAATAGGAAGTGATTATGAGTTTTAAAGAATTAAATAGAGTTATGTCCAGGAATGTTTCGACTTTAAATTTTTATTTTTTATCTTCACTTATAGTTTCATTTGTACTTTGGGTTGGTATCTATTTTTCTGGTGGCAATTTTTTTCATCAGGGATTTTATGTTTCAACTCTTTTGGTAGGAAGTTATTTTTTATATACAAGAGGAGCTGGTAATATTGAAGCATTTTCAAATTCAAAGGTTGTTCCTCTTCTTTTTATATTTCAATCAGTATCTTTGATAGGCATGAGTTTTTTTGATAAATCATTAGGTGGAATATATCTTGCACTAATTCCATGTTGCTATGGTGTTTATTACTTTTTAGATAGGAGAGATATTCCTAAAAAAACTGCAATTATAAATTCAGGATTGCTATTTTTAATTTTAATGACAACTTATCTTTTTTTCTACGCTTGGACGGATACTAATTTAGTTTATAAGCGCGATGGTCTGTTTTTTGCTGTGTTTGCTTTATGGGGGGCCGGTCTTGTTTATCTGATATCAGGGACAATGCGCAAGGAGAGGCAAATACGAATATATCAATGGATGCACAATAGTAAAAATGGTGGTGAGTTGTACACTGATCGTGAGCATAGAGATAAAATGTTCTTTCATGATGTTGTAAATCAGACTCATAGTTTAAATCTTTTTTTAACTAATAGGGTTAATAAAAATCTAGGTGTAGATAATCATGAAAGTAAAATGCTTTTAAATGAGATCAACCTTTTGCAAACGTTGATAAGAAATCATTTTGGTTTTAAGCATAAGAATATAGGAGAGACTCTTGATTATGTTTCATTCGATTTTGCTAAAAAAAGTATAAAGTCTCTTGTTGATAGTTATTTTATTAAGGAAGGGATTAATTTTAAAATAAATTATTTGGGCAAAATTACAGAAGGAATTGTGGATAGAGAAAGTTGTCTGATTCATTATCCAACGTTTCATAGAATCTTAACTAATTTAATAAAAAATATTAGCGAATCGAAAACGAATGAAGCTGTGATTGACTTCTTATATGATAACGATGGTTTAAAAATTATAGCAAAAAATAAGATTTTAAATTTAAAAGAAGATGAGCATTTATTGTCATCCACGCTTCAAGCATTGATATTAGGAAAAGATAATAATCATAGAAATGGAATAGGATTAGAATCAATATTTTATTTAAGCACCAGGATTGGAGGAAAATTTAAATTTTACTTAAAAGGTGATTTTTGGGTGAATGAAGTTTTTTTGCCTAATCCTGCTGAAATTATAAAAGATAAAGAGGATTTAAAAAGTGCTGCATAAATTATATTTTATAATTATTTCATTTTTGTTTGTATGTACTGCTTACCCAATTGATTTGAATCCAACTTCAACTGCAGGTGCAGGTCAAGTTAAGATTAGTTATATGTTTGATCTCTTTTCGTCAGTGGGAAACTTTGGTAATGATGGTGCAATTGTAAGCTTTAGTAGTGATGAAAGTTTCTATCAAATAGATAACATTGCAACGTTTAGATATGCTGTAGATGAAAAAGTAGAATTTTTAGCAGGAGGAACTTTTCGATACAATGAATCTCAAACAGGAGCTACAGTACTTACAAATTCAGGATTACTTTCATATAGATTAGGTGTGAAGTATGTTTTTCCAACAATTGATGCAGTTAAGTACTCTGCAAGTTTCTTATATAAACTTAGTGGTATTAAAAATGATCATTACGAATCTAAACCTACAGATATTATTGCTTTAGGTGATGATAATAATGTTGTTTCTGCAGGAGTAAGCATCTCATATGATCTGTTTTCGAACCTATATTTGTATGGCACGTTGATGTTTAATCAACCTTCAGGTGATCAGTCAAGAGAGTTGGGATTTGATGTTCATTCACATCTTTTTTATAACAAATTAGGAATTTTATTAGGTGCTGAAGGTATTATGTCTCTAAATGCAGATCCTTTTACTCAAGATCCTACTCAAAAATATTTTATAGGAGAGGGGAATACAGCATTATATAATAGTATCAATAGATCAATGTTTTCACCATACATTGCAATTAATTTAGGTTTGGGCAATTGGGGAATTGTAGGCAAGGCAGGTTATCGAATGTGGGGTGAAAGTAGTGATGGAGGATACGGTATACAAGTGCAGGTAACATATTCAAGCAATAAAAAAAAGAAATGGTCTACAGAAGATATTAGTCAGTTTAAGCAATATGAGTTGGATGCAACAGTAATAAAAGTTTCAAAAGAGCAAACATTTATTAAGGTTGATCAAGGACGAATTCATGGAGTGAAAGAAGGAATGACTTTTGACATATTTAAAAAAGATTATGCAGGAGGCAACATATTAATTGCTTCTGG
>DAOVTR010000149.1 GCA_030633015.1 Bdellovibrionales bacterium | reverse complement strand
CTTCCAAAAAAAGGAAGTTGGCTTGGATCATCTTGGGCCGCAAGTGAAGGACAAGCAGATTTTTATGGTGCAGGAAAATGTTTAAAAAAGTTTTTTGAACAAGATGACAACATAACACTTGCAAAAGAAGCAAGTGCTACAAAATTTGTAATTAATAAGTGCAATCAAATTTATTCAAATCTTGAAGATTCTGCAATTTGCCAAAGAGGAGCTATGGCCGGATTATCTTTAGGTAATCTTTTGGCAGATCTTATGGATTTAGAAGAGCCAATTGCAATTGAAACTCCAGATCAAACAGTTGTTAAAAGAACTAATACAAATGGCTATCCACCTGTTCAATGTAGATTAGACACATATATGGCAGCATCACTTTGTAATATGGATCCATACCTTGAGCCTGATGAAAAAGATATTGACCATGGATATTGTAATAGAAAAGATGGTAACGAAGTGGGATCAAGACCACTTTGCTGGTACAAGCCTAAAAAAAGATGGTTTTAATTTCAATTTTTAAATCAAATAAGTAAAAAAGGCTCCGAAATGGAGCCTTTTTTTATAATTAAAACTAGTTAGCTAACTTTTCGACTTATAATATTTTTTAGTGATAATAACTCAGAGCAAATACCTCTTGAAATTAAACAAATAGGAGACCTAGCATTAAGCTTCAATATTGCAGGTGAAGAACAAATTGTTATCGCTGATGGACAAGCACACCATGTTAAGCCAGGAAGTTATGATAAAATTCATACAACATGTTCTGAGGAAGGCCTAGAAATCGAAAATTTTGCTGGTGGAAGAGTACGGGGAGCCATTTTATTTATTCCAACTCCTACTGGAGTAAGATTCGTTAAATTTCGTAATGGAAACGTAATATTTGATCTAAACTGTTACTCAAAAAACGCAAGCTACTAGATAATAAAAAAAGGCTCCATTTGCGGAGCCTTTCCTATTATAGTTTTAATCTAAATTATTTTTTCTTCTTTGCTTTTTTTGGTGCTTCTTTATTAATTTTAAAAAGCTCAACATCAAAAATAAGAGTTGCTCCACCTGGAATCTTAGGAGGTGCACCGTTATCACCATATGCAAGCTCTGAAGGGATAACTAACTTAATCTTTCCACCTTCACCAATTAGTTGCAAACCTTCTGTCCACCCTTTAATTACTCTATTAAGTGGAAATTCAACAGTTTTACCACGATCAACAGATGAATCGAAAACAGTGCCATTAATTAAAGTGCCGTGATAGTGAACTTCTACTTTATCAGTTTCTTTAGGTTTTTTTCCCTTACCATCTTTAATTATTTTATAAGCAAGTCCTGATTTTGTTTTTTTCGCACCATCTGCAATAAATTTTTCAATATATTTCCCACCCTCTTCTTTCACTTTCTTACTACTTTGACTAATTCTATCCTTAAACATCTTTTGAACATTAGGCTGATACTTGGCGACTTCACAAGATGGCTTTACCCCTCTTGCAGAATCAGCGAGACCTTGTTTTAAAAAATCAAGTTCTTTATCAGAAAGATTTAAGTTATTAAGTCTAGATCCAAACATATGGCCTACAACATAAAATGTTTTATCATCATCAGTTTTAACTTCAGCTTTTTTAGGCTTACAAGCTTGAAAAGTGATTGAAGTTAACAATACAGTTAAAATCATAAGTAATTTCATTAATTTTTTCCTTTGTGAAATGTTTAAATATTAATCAAAATTCGAACTAATTATATATTTTTTTTCTGTATAAATGCAAGCTACTCTTTCATTGGGTACAAATGATTCAACAGTGCATCATGCCTGCTATGACTATTAGTCGCATTGCTATTTTTATAAATTATTGGCAGCCAAGCTCCATACATTGGATTAGGCAAAATTATGAACCTATCTCCAAACTCGTCCTTTAATTTCCCTGTATACCTCTTTGCCTGCTCTAAAGATAAATTATCAAATATTTCATGAAAATCTGCCATAGAATCACCTATTAATAGAAGGATCTCATGAGTGGCCAACACAGAATCTCTCCTTATTTTTTTGCTAGGATTATCTCTCTGTGGATATATAAACTTTTTATTAACTGGCAATCCTAATCTTTTTAAATTTGTAATTGTAAAATCAAGTTCTTTATAATGCCTATTGGTAATATAAAAAATATCAATATTTTTTGAATAAGCATATTTCAAAAAATCAACTGCTCCAGCAATGGCCTCTGCACTACTTTGAGAAGTCCACCTAAACCACTCATCCTCAGAAAAGGATCTATTTTTCAAAACATTTCTAGCTTGATAAGGGGCATTACTTAAAATAGTCTCATCAACATCAACAATTATCGCCAATGGTCTTGGGTTATTTATATTTTTTAGTTTTTGATCTAATCTAAATTTTGCAATATTAAATGCTTGATAGGTTAAGGCAATATACTCTGAAGAATTTTGCATCCAAATAGTAGACATAAGATTAAAATCTTGACTATAAGTATCTGAATTAGATTTTGTAATTAATTTAATACCAGAACAACCAACCATCAAATAAATTAAACATATGATAAATAAAAATAGATGTTTATTCAAAACTCACTCCATTTTATCTAAAGCAACATTGGCCATTAAGTCACAATATTCATTTTGAGGGTGTCCAGAATGTCCCCTCACCCAATGAAGATAAATATTTTTAAAATGACTCTTATGAATATCTAATTGCTTCCATTGAGCTAAATTTTCGGGCTCTTTTTTATCAGATTTCTTCCAACCTCTATTTTTCCACCCATTAATCCAACTATTAAATCCCTCCACTACATATTTAGAATCACTATATAAATGAATTTCAGTACCTAGAGAATATTTATTACTACTATTAATATAATCCTTTAGATAATCTAAGGATTGAATTACTGCTTCAAGCTCCATTTGATTATTGGTTGTTTTATTAAATGCCATAGCAGCTTGTGAAATAATTTCTTCAGAACTATTTTGAATAAAATATGCCCATGATCCTGGGCCGGGATTTCCTCGACATGCCCCATCAGTATAGATAACAAATCCTTTATAATTTTTTAATTCTTTGGGTATTTTAAAAACCTGATCAGTTTTCGGATCATCATCTTCAAACTGATCACTAATTTTATTAGTCAAATACTGACATGCTTTTAATGCTTCCTGATCATCAGAAAAAACTTTTGTTAATTTTTCAATAGTATAAATTAAATGCTGCTTACTCATATTAAATCAACTTTAAAAACTTACGTTTTCCTATTTTTATGGTTTTACCGCTAAAAGATTCATCTAGTTTTACTTCAGTATCACTAAATTTTGCTCCATAAATTACTCCAATAGCATTCTGTTTAATAAGTCTTCTTCCATCACTTTTTGATGAAATCATTGATGCTTTTAATAATATATCAATTAAACTTTCTCCCCGTGAAAAAGTAAATTCAGGAGTGTCTTCCGGTGCATTTTTCTTTGTAAATACTGACTCAAATTTCTCACGCATTAAAATTGATGTTTCTTCTCCATGAAAAAATTTAACTATTATCTGAGCAAGATCTTTTTTTGCAATATTAGGATGAATTTTGCCTGAATCTAATCCATTTTGAATATTTTCAACTTGCTCTTTAGAAAAATCGGCTAAATATTTATAATACTCAACCATTATGGAGTCCGGAATACTCATTATTTTACCAAACTTATCAAAAGGGTCATCTAGTATACCGATGTAATTATTCAACGATTTACTCATCTTTTGAGTTCCACAAAGACCTGTTACAATTGGAAGCAGCATTGCAACCTGAGGTCTTAATCCTGCATTTTTAAGATAATCCCTTCCCATTAAAACATTAAATTTTTGATCAGAACCTCCAAGCTCTACGTCTGCCTTAACAAAAACAGAATCAATACCTTGCAGCACAGGATAAAAGATCTCATGTAATGAAAGTGGTAATCCACTTTCTAATCTTTTAGAAAATGTTTCATGTCCTAATAATTTGGCAACCGTTGTCTGAGATGCCCATGTAATGACATCTCTAAGTGAGACCTTAGAAAACCATTCTGACTGAAATTTAACTTCCGTTTTGTTTTTGTCAAGAACAGTATAAACTTGATCTAAATATTTTTCTGCATTTTTAGAAACTTGCTCTAAACTCAACGTTGCTCTTGATTCATCTTTTCCAGTAGGATCACCAATACTGGCAGTATAATCTCCAATAATCACGATTCCATTGTGACCCAAATCTTGCAACTGCCTAGTCTTTCTATATGTAACTAAATGGCCTAAATGAACGTCTGTTTCTGTAGGATCTATCCCGCATTTAACATTTAAAGGTATATTGCTATCAATTGACTTTTCAAGCATTGAAACAAACTCATCTTCTGGAGTTATCTCTAAGGTTCCATATTTCAAGTGAGAGAATTGTTTATTAGCTTCTTTAATTGTCGATTCACTATATTTTGCATTTTTCATCTTTGATCCTATAAATCATTTTAAGATGAATATTATCGTATTTAACCAATGTTGACAGGATTAAATACTAAAAAGTCAATTTTTTTAAAAAAATCATTAAATTATCTATTTGTAACAAAAAAAAGGGCCTTTTTATTATTATTATTTTAACAAGAGCTGATTATTTTATTATGATTTTAAATATTTTTAAGGAATCAATTTATGATGTTTGTAGATTTAAAAGCAGGTCAATCTGTAGAAGGAGAAAAAATTCAGTCATTAAGATCTGAATTTAAAGCTTCTAAATATATATATTTGATTGCTGGAACCCATGGTGATGAAGTTGAAGGAGTTTACCTCCTAAAGCAAATAATGCAGTGGTTAGAAAACAGTGAAGAGCTTGAACTACCAGTAGTATCGGTTCCAATATTAAACGTTGATGGATATAGAGCGTCCACTAGAGTTAACTCTAGTGGAGTAGATTTAAATAGAAATTACCCCACAGACCATTGGAGTGATCAGTCCCAAGTTAAAAAACATAATCCAGGCCCTAAACCCCTCAGTGAGCCTGAAAATAAGTATCTAGTTAAATTATTTCAAAAATTTCCCCCGGGAATAATCATCAGTTTTCACTCATGGAAACCAATGCTTAATTATAATGGTG
>DAOVTR010000284.1 GCA_030633015.1 Bdellovibrionales bacterium | reverse complement strand
TGCGTTGTTCGTGGAGCGGGAATATTACTTAGTGATCCCGAGCTGCTCGAAAAAGTTTTGACTCCAAGTACAAATGAGTTTTAGTTTTATGTTCTAAATATGTTGAAATCTAAAATAAATTTAAAAAATTCTTTTACTTATTTGGCAGTTGTTGTACTGCTTATTTTTTTGCATGCCACAGGGATAGCAAGACCATTTGAAAGTTTTTTAGCAAAGACTCTTAATCCTATTTTTGAAATTTTTTATGTTAGTTCTTCTAAAATTAGAAATGTGTATGGAGACCAGGTTGATAAAAGATATTTTAATCTAATTATAGTTGAGTTAGAAAAAGAAAATAAGGAATTGCTTGTAGAAAATGCAAAGCTAAAAACCCTAGAAGAGGAAAATGAATACTTAAAAAAACAAATAGATTTCAGGAAGGAAAATAATTATAAATATGTAGTAGCGGGCATTGTTTCTAGAAATGACTTGATGAATAATTCCTCAGAAGAGAAATCAATAATTATAAATATGGGAACTAAGGATGGAGTTGAAAATGGTTTAGTTCTTTTAGATTCAGGAGGAATTGTTATTGGAAAAATTATAGAAGTTAGGGAGAGTATTTCTAGAGCTTGCTTAGTGGTAGATAAAAAATGTAAATTTGCAGCAGCTATCCAAAATCAAGATAGAACATCTGGCGTTGTTGAAGGAGAATTGGGACTGACAATAAAAATGGACTTGATTCCTCAGACTGAAATTTTAGAAAAAGGAGATATTATTGTGACTTCAGGGCTTGAAAGTAACATTCCCAGAGGACTTGCAATCGGTAAGGTCTCAGAGTTAATAAAAGAAAACAATAATTTATGGCAAAAAGCTATAATCGAACCTCTAGTTGATTTCGAAAGCTTGGTTACGGTTAGTATTATTTTGCCTAACTAGTATGTATCTCAAGATATTTTTAAATTCTCTTTTAATTTTATTTCTCTTTACTTTTCAGGTTTCATTTATTTCTGCTTTGCCAGGATATTTTTCAAACATAAACATTTTATTGATTTTTTTAGTTTATCTCTTAATGATAAGTAATCTAGGGGTAACAATGATTTTTGCGATAGCTATTGGTGCTTTGATGGATATTTTTTCTTTTTATATTTTTGGTTCATACTTGGGTGGTTTTATTTTATCAATTATCGTAGTGAACTTTTTATTAGTAAATTTTTTTACCAATAGATCACTCTATGCTTTTTTGGCTCTAATAGTCTCGGCATCTATTTTAAACTTCCTTTTCTTGGCTGGTATAAATAATGTTTTTTCAATTTTCTTGGGAAATTATTTAATATTACTTAATCAAGAATTTTTCTTATCTGCAGTAAAACAATTGATTTTAAATTCTATTTTTATGATTTTAATTTTTTATCTAACCAATTTTTTAAATAATAGGTTTAGGCCAGTATTTTTGGTTAATAAAAAAAAATAGGATGAAAATACTTAGCAATTTTTATAGAAAAAATAAAAATATAAGCAGTGACCCATTCTCTATAAAAGAAGGAGCGTTTCGCGATGGAGTTTTGAGGGATTATTCATTTAGAAAACAATGGACAGAGGCTTATTTTGATCCAAGTGGAGGAGGAAAAGAAATCATGGGAAAAAATTTTGATTTTAGTAAATTGTATTTAGTTATTTTTATTTTGATATTTTTTATTTCAATGCTTTTTATGAGGGTTGCCTGGTTGCAATTAGTTAAAGGTGATTATTATTATTCCATGGCAGAGGGGAACAGGATAAGACTGGAAAGAATAGAACCAAAAAGAGGTATTATTTATGACAGGAATGGAAATACTCTTGTAAGAAATAAAGCTAATTTTGTTCTTTATTTTATTCCAATTGATCTACCAAGAGATAATTTTAAAACTAAAACCACGAATATTGAAAGAATAGATATTTTTAAAAAAATTTCTAAAATAACAAATAAAATTAGTCTAGAAGAGTTAGAAAAAATTTATGACTCCGTAACAATTGGATCTCTTGAGTCCTACAGACCACTTTTTGTTCTTGAAGATATAGATTATGAAAATGCAATAAAAATTTATTTAGAAGCTGATAAAATACCTGGAGTACTGGTTTCAAATAAAATAAAAAGAGAATACAATTTATATAGTATGACTCTTTCACATATTTTAGGCTATACAGGGAAAATTAGTAGAGAGGAGCTAGAAAAATCCAGTGATGAATATAGTCAAATAGATTATATTGGCAAGATGGGAGTTGAATATTTTTGGGAGAATGAATTAAAGGGAGTTAACGGAGAAAAACAGATCGAAGTAGATGCTCTTGGTTATGAGAAAAAAGTTATAAGCAAAATAGAAGCTGAGGATGGTCATAATTTGGTTTTGTCACTGGATATTGTAATGCAGAAAAAAATGGAAGAGATTGTTATGAAGTATTTAGAAAAACTCAACTTAGGAAAGGCTTCAGTTGTAATATTGGATCCAAATAATGGTGAAGTCCTAACATTAATTTCTTATCCTTCATATAATAACAATGCTTTTGCTCGAGGCATTACCTACGAAGAGTATTCAAGTTTACTTGAGCATCCTGATGATCCATTGTTTAATAGAGCTATTAGTGGTGAGTTTCCTTCTGGTTCAACTATAAAGCCGGTAATGGCTGCTGCAGCTTTACAAGAAGGAGTAATAACAGAAAAAACTAGTTTTTTAAGTACGGGAGGGATTAGTATTGGGCAATGGTATTTCCCTGATTGGCGGGCAAGTGGTCATGGGATAACAGATGTTCGTAAGGCAATTGCACAATCAGTAAATACTTTTTTTTATTACATTGGTGGAGGAGATAATAATAATTTTCGAGGTCTTGGCCTGGAACGTATTATTGAATATGAAGAAAAATTTGGATTAGGTTCACAAACCGGAATTGATTTGGCTGGAGAGGCTGATGGTTTTCTTCCAACTAGAGAGTGGAAGAGGGAAGTAAAAAACGAACCTTGGTATATTGGAGATACTTATCATCTTTCGATTGGACAGGGAGATTTATTGGCCACCCCCTTGCAGGTTGCAAATTTTACAGCATTTTTTGCTAACGGCGGAACGATGTATAGGCCACATTTAATAAAACAAATTCTAAATGGGGAAGATCAAATTCTTGCTAATATTGATGGAGTAGTGGTGAGAGATGGATTTATTGATGATTATAATGTAGAGGTGGTTAGACAGGGGATGAGAAAAACTGTCACAGAAGGATCAGCTAGAAGTTTAAATACTCTTCCCGTGACATCGGCTGGGAAAACAGGGACTGCTCAATGGTCTTCAGTGAAAGATAATCATGCTTGGTATATGGGCTTTGCTCCATATGAAAAACCAGAATTAGCTTTTACCGTGTTGATTGAAGAAGGAGTAGAAGGGAGCGCTGTTGCTGTGCCGATAATGC
>DAOVTR010000047.1 GCA_030633015.1 Bdellovibrionales bacterium | reverse complement strand
TAAAGAGTTACAACAAATGCTAGTTCAAGCTGTTGAAAATGGAACAGGAGGAAATGCCAAAATACCTCATTTTTCGATAGGAGGAAAAACAAGTACTGCTCAAAGACCAATTCCAGGGGAAGGATACGAGGGATATATTCCAGGGTTTATAGGTTTTCCTTTAAATATACAGAACAAGTTTGTCGTTTACGTTTATGTTGATTATCCAAAAGGTAAAAAATATTATGGAGGCGTTATTGCCGCTCCTGTATTTAAAAAGATTTCACAACATTTATTATACAAAAACAGAGACATTTCAACCTTTGCAATAAAGACAAAACCTTCGAAAAATTCAATGGATAAAATTAAGCTAAAGCAGATGTCAACAAGGGTTGTAAATAAAAACAAGATTCCTAATTTTGTAGGTCTAGACAAAATGTCTGCAAGAAAAATTATAAAGCAACTGAAATTAAAATCAAGAGATAGAGGGATCGGCGTTGTTGTATCTCAAATTCCAAAGGCGGGAACATTAATTAGTAAAAATTCAGTTGTAAAGCTGTTGTTTAGTCCACCTCATTATGAACAGTAAAGAAATTGAAAACATTGTTCAAAACTATAATCTTCTTTTTAACAATGTAGATTTTGATTCGTTAAATATATTGGAAATAGATACGGACTTACAAAGGGCAAAGCTGTCTCAAGTAATTTTTTATAAATTATATGACAATATTAATTCAGAAAGAGTGTTTTTAGAAAGATTAGAGTTTTCAGATTACGGTGTTTTGATTGTTAATAGAATGATTCCAGCTTTTAATAAGAATAAAAATATTGTTGTAGTAGCAAACAATGACTTTTATAAACTACAAAAGGAATTGTTGGATCTTATTTATGAAAAGGGTGATTGCTGCCGTCTTGTTGGAGTTACGGGTACCAATGGAAAATCTTCAGTTGTAAATCTTGCTACACAAATTGCAAATCAGGTGGGAATTAAGTCCTTGTCGATCGGAACTCTTGGTGTTTGTGATTTTAAAGGAAAAATTATACAAGAGCTTAATAATACGACTCCCTCTTATATTGATTTGCGCAGGATAATTAGTGCGTATGGAAAGGATGTTGACGTTTTCTTCCTTGAAATAAGTAGTCACTCTTTAGATCAAAATAGATTGTATGATTTAAAGCTGTGTTGTTGTTGTTGGACAAGTTTTTCGCAAGATCATCTGGATTATCATAAAAACTTAGGGGAATATTTTAAGTCAAAGTCAAAAATAATGTCATATTTAGTTCCACAAGGTAAATGTTTTGTTTTATCAAGCCAAGTTGAAATTATTGAAAAGCTTAATTCCAAACAGGTTAGTATTGTCGATTCGTTTAGTGCTAAAGATCAGATGTCAGATTTTTTAAAAGTTGATTTCAATTTAGAAAATATTACTTTAGCTTATAAGTTAGTTCGAGAGATTTATACAAAAGAGATTGAAATTGATTTTGCTAAAATAAGTCCTGTTAATGGCAGATTTGAGATTATAGAAATAAATCAAAAAAAATATATTGTAGACTATGCTCATACACCTGACGCTTTGGAAAAGTTGTTGTTGGCCATAAAAAAAATATTTCCTAAAACAAAAATTAGTTTAGTTTTTGGTTGCGGAGGATTAAGAGACAGATCAAAGCGTCGGCTTATGGGAGCTGTTGCACAAAAATTTGCAGATACTATTACATTAACGTCAGACAATCCTAGAAGTGAGCCTCCATTAGCAATAATTAAAGAGATTGAAAAAGGACTTGTCGGATATAATTATGATGTTATTGTAGACAGATCTCTTGCTATAAAAAAGGCAATTGGGTCGCAAGGAGAAAATGAAGTTGTTGTGATCGCAGGAAAAGGTCATGAGCTGTATCAAGAGGTTAATGGAAATAAAAAATATTTTTCTGATGTAAGCGAAATTAATTCTTTCTATAAGAGAAAACAGTGTTTGAATTAAAAAAAATAGTTAATCAATTAGATAAAAGAAATTTCGGAGGAACACTTCCTTCTACCATTTCTTCGGTTATAACCGATACTAGAAATTATGATGGACAAGATTGTTTTATTGCTATTGCAGGAGATAATTTTGATGGTTTTGATTTCGTAGAACAGGTATTAGATAAAGGTTGTAAGGTTGTTGTATTTAATAATAATCAAAAAAATATTAAAAAAGCAGAGCATATATATAGTTCTTATAAAAAATGCGTATTTATTTCAGTTGTAAATACTATTGATTTTTTACAATTAATGGCAATAGATCATTTAAAACAATGGAAAAGAAAAAATTTAGGATTCGTTGTAGGAATAACTGGTTCAAACGGTAAGACAACTCAAAAAGAAATGTTATATGATATTTTAGATGCTGCTTTTCCTGGTCATGTTGTCTGTAATTTGGGAAATCAAAATAATCATATTGGAGTACCTTTAACGCTACTTAAAATTAGAAAAGAACATAAATATATAATTGTTGAAATGGGAACAAATCATCCCGGTGAAATTGAAAAACTGTGTGAAATATCAATGCCAGATGCAGGAATAATTACAAATGTTGGCCAATCTCATTTAGAATTTTTTAAAACGGAAGAAAATGTTTATTGTGAAAAAAAGAAGTTGTATGATGCTATTTTAAGAAATCGAAGTTTAAATAAAATTTTTATTCAAAATTATGATGATTTTTATTTACGAAAATTAGAGCATTTTGAAGGATTAGTCAGGTTAAGCCAAAAAGATAAAACTGCAGGTGTTTTTTACCAAATAAAAGAAAATACTTTAAATATAAAATATCAAAATAGTGATATAGCAATAAATAATCCTAATATTACAGGAGAGCATAATTTAATTAATTTAGTTTCTGCTTTTGCTATTGCGGTAAATATTAGTGGAGATCATATAAATGAATATCTTGCGGCTATGCAAAAATTTACTCCCAAAAATAATAGATCTATGTGGATAAATAAAAAAAATAAATTGATTTACCTAGATGCTTATAATGCAAATCCTTCTTCGATGGAGTTATCTATTAGAGGATTTGTTGAGCAGATGGGCATAAAAAAGATCAGTCTTGATCGTTGCCTTTTTGTTTTGGGGGATATGAATGAGCTTGGTGATCTAACCGAGGCAGCACATGTGAAAATTGGCAAATTATTAACAGATTTCAATGCCAAAAATGTTGTATGTGTTGGAAAATATGGCCATTTTTATCAGAGCGGATTTGAGTGTGCTCAGATCTTTAGTGAAACTTTGAGTTTAAAAAAAGAATGGAAGGGTTTTTTATCAAAAAACCAGTCAGTTTTTATTAAAGGGTCAAGGTCATTACAACTTGAGTCTTTAGTGGATATGGGGTAGAGATATAATTCGAATTATTTATTAATTTTAGGATTATATATGCTTTTTCATTTAATATATCCCATAAGTCAGCAGTTTAACGCACTTAATCTTTTTAGATATATTACCTTTAGATCTGTCATTGCTTTTTTGATTGCGACTGTTTTATCAATTTATTGGGGACAGAAATTTATAAAATTTATGAGAAGAAAGCAATTTGGTCAGTCCATAAGAAATGATGGCCCAGAAAGCCATTTTAAGAAAGCGGGAACTCCAACAATGGGTGGAGTGGTTATTATCGGAACCATATTTATAACCATTGCTGTTTGTGGAAATTTTTATTCACTTCCTCTTCTGGCAACTCTTTTTGTGGCCTTGTCTTTTGCTCTATTGGGCTATATTGATGATTACTTAAAAATTATAAAGCGTGATTCTAAAGGGGTGTCTGCGCGTGTTAAAATAATTTGGCAGATTGTAACATCACTTGTCGTTGGATATTTTCTCATTTATCAAGGAGTAATAGACACAAATTTATATTTACCCTTTATTAAAGGACCAGTTATTGATCTTGGTAATATTTTGTATTTAATTTTTATTATAATCGTTATAGTAGGTTCTAGTAATGCTGTTAATCTTACTGATGGGTTAGATGGTCTGGCAATTGGGCCTATTATTACATCTGCAACAAGCCTTAGCATACTAGCTTATGTCGCAGGCCACAAAGATATTTCTTCTTATTTATATGTTCCCTATATTGAGAATGTAGGAGAACTGATGGTAATTTCAGCGGCCATTATTGGTGCTGGGGTTGGTTTTTTATGGTACAACTCATACCCTGCCCAGGTTTTTATGGGAGACGTGGGATCGTTATCTCTTGGAGGAGTTTTAGGAACAATTGCAATTTTAACAAAGAATGAATTTTTATTTGTTTTAATTGGCGGAATTTTTGTAATAGAAACAGTATCTGTAATTATGCAGGTAGGTTCATATAAATTAAGAAAAAAGAGAATTTTTAAAATGGCACCGATTCATCATCATTTTGAGCTTAAGGGATGGCCTGAAAATAAAGTTATTGTTCGTTTTTGGATTATAAGTATTTTTCTCGCAATTTTATCAATTGCAACAATTAAAATGAGATAAATGGAGAGTTTAAGTGGAAAGATTTAGAAATAAAAAAGTGCTAATTGTAGGAATCGGAAAGACTGGTTTTACTTTGATCAATTTTTTTAATCAAGTTGGCTGTAGCATTAGAGTAACAGATATTAAACCAATTTTTGATTTGAATAAACCCGTAAAAAGATTAAAAAAAATTAATCCAACTCCACAAATGACTTTTGGAGAGCATCGGGAAGAAGAATTTTTAGAAGCAGATATTATTGTCTACTCCCCATCTGTTAACCCTAAACTTCGTCAGCTTGAATTAGCAAGAGAGAATGGTAAAGAAGTTTATAGTGAATTTCTTTTGGCCAACACTCTTTGCGATAAGCCACTTATTGCAGTTTGCGGTAGTTATGGAAGAACAACTGTTGCTCACATGATTGGATTTATGCTTAAACTCGAAAATAAAAAAACATTTGTAGGGGGAACAAGTGAGACTCCTTTTATTGAATATGCGATGCACCCAGAAAAAGACGATATGGACTTTGTTGTTATTGAAGTTTCTGCTGCACAGATGAGAAATTTAACTAATTTTAAGCCTAAGATTGTTGTTTTTACTAATATAAGAGAAGATTATCCGAGAGAGCATTTTGAATCAGTAAGTGAGTATATTGAAACAAAGTTAAGTATTATAAAGATGCTAAATCCAGAAGATTCCATTGTCGTAAATTTTGATAAGTTAGCAAATAATGTTTTTTTTAGAAGTGCAAATTGTAATACTTATTGGTATTCAAGAAAATCATTTGTAAATATGGGAGTAATTGGAGAAGTTCATGGAACTCATTTTCACAATAGAAGAATTAACTCTAATATAAATTATCATTCAGATTTTAAAGTATCTAAAATGAAAATTATTGGAGTGGACAACAGAGAAAATCTTCTTGCGGCTATTACCGCATGTAAAGTTTTAAATGTTACTGATCAGTCAATTCAAACATGCATCGAGAGATTTCCCGGGATTCCTAATCGTATTGAATATGTTATGGATAAAAACGGAGTGTCTTTCTATAATGATTCCAAGTCTGAAAATATGGATACATTAGTAAAAAGTATAAAATCGTTTAAGCAACCGATCATTTTAATCGCTGGTGGAAAAGACGAGGAGAGTATTGAATTTGAAAAATATTCAAATGATATTATTGAAAATACAAGGGTGCTTGTTTTAATTGGGGAGAGTAAAGAGCGGATGAATCGTGCTCTCGGAGAACATCCACAAACTTTCATTGTAGGTTCATTTGAAGAATCAATTCTGCTCGCATATCAAAAGTCGAGAACAGGAGATGTCATTTTATTGTCTCCTGGAAATTCAAGTACAGACTTTTTTAGAGATTACGAAGAAAGAGGAAATTACTTTAAAAAGTTGGTGTATCAGTTTTAGTTTGTTAAAATAAAAAAATTATGATTGATCAACAAAGTATGGGCACATCTCAGATTGGTTCAGAGTCTGATGTTATTTTTAAAGCATTTTTAATCGTGCTTTGTTTGTTAGTTACCCTTGGAATTATTATGGTCTACTCCTCTAGCTATATTTACGCTAAGGAGGTATTTGGAAGTTCTATCTTTTTTTTCCTACGATAATTTATTTTTATTTCAATTGGAGTGCTCCTATCATTTATTGGAGGAAAGACGAGGATTTCTTTTTGGATAAAATATGGTTTCTATATAAACATTTTAGTTGTAATAATTTTATCATTAACGTTTGTTCCAGGTGTAGGCTCATCTGTAAAAGGAGCAAGTCGTTGGATAAGTTTATTTAATATTAGTTTTCAGCCAGGAGAATTAATAAAATATACAATATTAATAGTATCACTATCTTTTTTTGATAAATTTAATGATCTAAGTAAAAAAGAAAAAATAAAATACAGCGTTTCCTTGTTACTTCCATTTGTTTTTTTAATAAAACAACCAGATTATGGAACATTTTTAATTTGTTTTGTTGTTCTTGTATTTGTTTGTTATATGAGTTCATTTTCAAGAAAGAATTTTTATATATTATTGACTTCAGGTGTTTCTGTTGGAATTGCGTTACTGTTTTTAGAATCATACCGAATACAACGAATTTTTACTTTTCTAGATCCATGGAAAAATCCAAAAACATCAGGATTTCAAATTATTCAATCTTATCTCGCGTTTGCAAGTGGTGGAGTTTTTGGAGAAGGCCTTGGCAATAGTAATGAAAAACTTTTTTATCTTCCAGAGGCACATAACGATTTTATTTTCAGTGTAATAGGGGAAGAACTTGGTTTTTTGGGTGTGGTTTTGGTTGTTATTTTATTTATTGCATTTATATTTTTGGGGTTTAAAATAGCATTAAGATTAACGAGTAGGACGTCGCAAATATTAGTTACTTCTATTATTTTTTTAATTGGATTTCAGGGACTATTAAACATGGGGGTAGTTTTAGGATTGCTACCAACTAAGGGTTTAAATCTTCCTTTTATAAGTTATGGAGGATCATCAATGGTGTCAAACTTTTTTGCGATAGGTCTTGTGTTTTCTGCTTATAATCAAAATAAAAAAATTACAATGCAATTATAAATTTTTTGGGGAAATATGTTTAAACAAAATCATGAGATAAAAATTCATTTTATTGGTATTGGTGGTATTGGAATGAGCGGAATTGCAGAAGTTTTGCTTTCTCAAAAATATTCAGTTACTGGCTCAGATACAAACACTTCAAATAATACTGAAAAACTAGAACAATTAGGAGCCCGTATATTTATTGGCCACAGTAGCTCAAACGTAATTGGAGCGACGGTTGTTGTTTATAGTTCTGCGATTAAAAATGATAATGAAGAAATTGTTTATGCCCGTCAAAATGAAATTCCAATTATGAAAAGAGCAGAAATGATTTCGGAGATAATGAAAATGAAACATGGTGTTGCTGTAGCAGGAACTCATGGAAAAACAACGACAACAAGTTTTCTTGCAACAATTTTCCAAGAAACTGGCAACAGGCCAACTTATATTATTGGAGGGATTGTTCATAATTTAAAAGGTCATGCAAAACTTGGACTTGGAGAGATTTTAATCGTTGAGGCAGATGAGTCTGATGGATCCTTTTTATCTTTTAATCCTATTTCATCTATAATTACAAATATCGATAAAGATCATATGGAGTTTTATAAAACTGAAGAGCGGTTGGTTGAATCTTTTTTGGAATTTGCTAACAAAATTCCTTTTTATGGTGTTTTAGCAATTAATGCAAACGACGATAAGTTGATGGGTTTAAAAAATAGATTTAAAAGGCCACATGTTACTTTTGGTATTGAAGATAGAAAAGAGTTTATAGATAGTAAAATAGATTATTTGGCAACGGAACTATCAGTTAAAGATACTCATTCAACTTTTAAACTTTTATTTCATGGATGTGAAGTCGGCAATGTACAGTTGAGTATTCCTGGAAAGCATAATGTTGAAAATGCCCTTGGGGCCATTTCGATGGCCCATCAAATGGGTCTTTCTTTTGAAGAAATTACAAAGGCAATTGTGAAATGTGAGGGTATAGGAAGAAGAATTCAAACGCTTTATAAAAATAATAATTTGAAAATAATTGATGATTATGCACATCATCCAACTGCGATTAAAACAGTTTTAAAATCAATTAGGGCCAGTCATAAAAATAAAGTGATAGCTATTTTTGAACCACATCGTTTTACTCGCACTAGAGATTGTTGGAATGATTTTTATGATTGCTTTTCTGAAATTGACAAGGTTTATATTGCTCCGATTTATCCCGCCAGTGAAGATCCAATTGAGGGTATTGATTCCGATTCTCTTGCAAATGATATTAATAAAATTAGACCGAATCTGGTTACAGTTATAAACAGCGTAAGGGAATTGCCTGAGCTGATTAATAAATATAAAAATGAGTCTGTAACAGTTGTAACTCTTGGAGCAGGGTCAATTGGCAAAGCGGTTGGAGAATATGTTCTAGGTCTTAAATGAATGATTTGAAACAAATTGATGGGGCTGAAGTTCTTATAAATGCAGATTTAAGTTTGTTTTCAACAATGAAACTTAAGGCACTCGGAACACTTATACGTATCTTTAGTGAAAATGGACTTTTAAATGTTTTAAAAGAGCTAGAAAAGAAAAATTATAAATATATTGTTGTTGGGAATGGATCGAATTTTATTTTTCCATTTAAAAGTAAAATTATTTTTATAAAGCTTGAGTTTTCTTTTTCACCATCAGAATTGGATTTAAAGCGTGAAGACTATTTCCTTCCTGCTTCATTAAAGCTTAGTTTGTTAACTCGTTATGCAATAAAACATGGGATATCAGGATGGGAGTGTTTTACAGGAATTCCTGCTTCGTTAGGAGGAGCAATTGCCATGAATGCGGGGATAAAAGAAGCTGGAATTAGTAAGATAGTACAAGTTGTTATAATAATTGATCGTTTTGGAGT
>DAOVTR010000393.1 GCA_030633015.1 Bdellovibrionales bacterium | reverse complement strand
TGTCTCGAATAATTTTCAATACCAGAACAATATCCCATTTCTTCTATCATTTCTAAATCAAACATTGTTCTTTGTTCTAAACGTTGCCTTTCAACTAATTTATCTGCCGCTTCTAATTGCTGTAGTCTCGGTCTCAACTCCTCTCTAATAGTAATAACAGCTTGGTCTAATTTTTCTTGACCTACAACATAATGGGATTTTGGATAAATAATTACTCGCTGCAAATTCTTAATCATAGTTCCACGAAGAGGATCAACAATAGATAATTTTTCAATTGTATCACCCCAAAATTCAACCCTAATAACATTACTATCTTCATAAGCAGGGAACAACTCAACGATATCTCCCCGAACTCTAAAAGATCCTCTGGAAAAAGAAATATCATTTCTAGTATATTGAATAAATACTAATTTTTTTAAAAGATCATCTCGATCTATATCTTCATTTACAAATAAAGATATAGTCTGTGCCTGATACTCTGCAGGTGAACCTATTCCATAAATACAACTAACACTCGAAATAACAATCACATCATCTCGTTCAATTAAGCTTCTTGTAGCACTATGTCTCAACTTATCAATTTCATCATTAATTGATGCATCTTTTTCTATAAATGTATCTGACTTCGAAACATACGCTTCAGGCTGATAATAATCATAATAGGATACGAAGTATTCAATCGCATTATCAGGAAAAAAACCTTTAAATTCAGCAAAAAGCTGCGCGGCCAACGTCTTATTATGGGCCAAAATCAGAGTTTTTTTACCGAGCTGAGCAATAACATTTGCCATAGTAAAAGTTTTACCTGAACCAGTAACTCCAAGCAGTGTCTGGCTTTTTTTGCCTTCTGATGTATAATTTTTAACAAGAGACTTAATAGCTTCAGGCTGATCTCCTGTTGGGCTAAATTTTGATTTTAAAATAAAAGGAGATTTTTTTTTCACAACTTTATCTTATTTATAACTCCAAGAACTTGTTCCTTTGGGATTATCTTTTATTTCTATGCCTTGTTCAAGTAAAGACTTTCTAATCTCATCTGATTTCAACCAATCTTTTTGTTTTCTTGCATTAATTCTATCTTGTAATAATTTCTCGATATCTTCATTAGATAAAACACTAGCTTTTTCATTAAGATTTTTACGAGCAATATTTATATCTTCCAAAACTTTTTGTGGATTGTCATAAACCAGACCAGTCGAATTTTTTATAAATTCTACAATACCATCTATTTCCGTAATTACATCATTAGTTAAAGGTTTCTTAGATGAATAATCAAAGTTTTCACTGAGGTAATCCCTATTGAAATTTCTAATAACTGCAAAAAAATGAGACAGAGATCCTGGAACATTAAAGTCATTTGCAAGCTCTTCTTTGATTTTAATCATCACCTGATTTAAATCACTGACCATATTATCATCAGTTTTACTTTTTAAATTATTATTTTTTGCATGTTCAAAATTAACTAAAAAACGATGTATTCTCTCGACATCTCTTATTGCTCTATCAATTACTTCATCACTCCAATCTAATTTTGACCTATAATGTGATGATACTAAAATTTGCCTTAAAACGGCCCCTGAAAACTTACCTACAAAATCTCTTATGGAGATAACATTTCCTAAAGATTTACTCATTTTCTCTTTACCAAAATTCAAAAAATTATTATGACACCAATAATTTGAAAACTGCTGACCATTTGCTGCTTCTGATTGAGCAATTTCATTTTCATGATGAGGAAACATGAGATCAATTCCTCCATGATGAATATCAATATTAGATCCTAAAAACTTTTTTGCCATGGCCGAACATTCAATATGCCAACCAGGTCTTCCTTTCCCCCAAGGTGACTCCCAAGAAGGCTCTCCCTCTTTGGCTGGTTTCCATAAAACAAAATCAGCAGGATTTTTTTTATGATCTCCGACAACTACTCTTATTCCATGCTGAAGACTCTCTAAATCTTTTTTTGATAATTTTCCATAATCTTTAAATTTGGGAACATTAAATAAAACCTCACCTTTTGAAACATATGCAAAATCCTTTTCTACCAAGGTTTTAATCATTTCAATAATTTCATCCATAGTCTCTGTAACTTTTGGAGTATGAGTTGCTGGAAGCATTCCAAGTGATTGCATGTCAACCTTACACTCTTCTACAAACTTCGCTGAGTGAACAATAGGATCAACATTTAATTCATTAGCAGTATTTATTATCTTATCATCAACATCTGTAAAATTTCGAACAAAAGTCACTTTGTAACCAAATGATTTAAAAACACGATGAATTAAATCGCCAATGACTAGCGCCATGCCATTACCAATATGAGGATAATCATATGTTGTTGGGCCACAGGAATAAAACTTAACTTCTCCTGGTGTAATCGGACGAAAAAGTTCTTTTTTTCTTGTGAGATTATTAAATACCTTTACTTCTGACACCATCGCTAACCTATCCTCTTTTTTATAATTTCTAGTGGAGTAAGCATGGCCAATCTTTTTACGTCG
>DAOVTR010000134.1 GCA_030633015.1 Bdellovibrionales bacterium | reverse complement strand
TATGTTTTCATAAATATAATTTGAAAAAGATTGAACTATAGTTTATCAATTGATCAGGATAATTATGAATATAAAAATAGAGCAAAAATCATGCAAGTTTGTGCAAGGTCTTTTTAACCAAGAACACCTACATACTTGGACTCAAAATAACCCCGAAGCAAAAGGTATCTGCTTTTGTGGCAGATCCAATGTCGGAAAATCAAGCTTACTTAATTCATTATTTGGAAAATCACAGGCAAAAACTTCAAATACGCCTGGAAGAACAAGAGAGATAAATATTTTCACATTTAATCTTTTTGATAAAGAAACTCCTGATGATCTTCATGAATTTTTTCTTTTCGATCTTCCCGGATATGGACATGCCAGAGTTTCTAAAGCTCAATCTGAAATTTGGAATTATTTAATGGCTGGTTTCTTTAAGTTTATTAACAAAAAATATATTTTTATTGTTGGAATTCAAGATGCAAGGCATCCAAATCAAAAAGCAGATATAGATTTTCTTAATTTCATTAAAACTCAAGAAAATAATAAGTTTTTTGTATTCAATAAAATTGATAAATTAAAAACCCAAAAAGAGAGAACATCTTTTAGCAAAGAACATGATAAATTTAAAAAGTCAGCAATTGGAACTCATAGTACTCACCAGACGTCAGCAATTAAAAGAGATGGAATAGACCAATTAAGGGATGAATTATTTACTGAGATTTACAAATTAAGATAAATTAATTTTCACTAGAATTATTTGTATTTTGTTCTTGGGCCTTAACTGATTTTACTTGAGTTTCAATTTCTTCAAGCTCATCTTTCAGCTCATTAATCGTTTTAATAAGCCTTTGGGCCTTATTATTATCCCAATCAATTTTCTTATCTTCTAAAGCATCGAATGCTAATACTCCCAACTCTTCAAACGCTTCCTTCATACAAGTATTTGTTTTAGAAGCATTAATCATTTTTCTTCCAATGGAAGTTGTTTTTTTAAGCTCATCTTGGCAAACCTGAACAATCTCTTGAAATCGTCCTTTCCAATTTGAATTTTTTTCCATGGTCATCTCCATGATCCTGGTTAATCTATTACCAATGTAACATAATTTTTGTTTTGAATAATTGCAAGTCAAAACTTTGTCAATAATTGACAGCTTACTATTATTTACCTAGTATTAATTATATTCAGCTTATGACGCAGTGTCACTGTGATAAAGTTAATAATAAATGGCCGAGTGGTGGAATGGTAGACACGACGGATTCAAAATCCGTTGCCCTTAGGGTGTGCGAGTTCAAGTCTCGCCTCGGCTACCAGTAATTTCAATCAATTTTTTTTAATATCCAGTAAAATAGGAATATTCATAGAAATATCCATTAGGTAGAACTTCTTTAAAAACGACTTCCATTCTACTTGGAAGTCGACTGATAAAACCGCCAAGGGCAATCTGATCGATTTTAGATAATGTGTTAGAACGTGAAAACTTCTCTTTGCCTCTTGAGTAGACAGAGGCTGCATATGTTGGATTGGTTTGGAGAATTTCAATTTTTTCAATATTTTCAAAACTATTATCAACTTTAAATTTCAAATTTACCTCTAAATTATTTATAATAAGAGAGTTGGGCTTACCAAAAATGGGACCAATCTCTTTTGTAATATACTTGTCCTTATTGTACAGACGTACAACGGCGGCTTTTCTTAAGTTACCATCAACTAAACTATCCTCTATTAATTTATTTTCAAAGAAACCATTCTTAACAATATTTGATAGATTTAAATCTATATCTGATATTTTCAGGGAGGAAACATAATCAATTTTCCAAACAACCACTTTATTTCCTGCAATCATTTTCTTTTTTTTCTTTTTAGCAAACCGCTCTAAATGGTAGGTTTGAATTTCATCTAAAAAAATCTCATCCCAGACGAACTTATCACGACCTAAATATTGACCAGAAATCTTTAGAAACGAATTAATACATTTGCTTAAACTTTTTTTTATAGACGATGGATATCTATCTTTTTGTTGCTCAATTAAAGAACATGAATTAATAGAAAAAATAAATAAAAAAAAAACTACCTTCATTATTACTTTATCGTCCATAGCAAAAAAATACTTTAAAATAACTTCCTACAGACAATTAATAAAAAACAATGATTGATTAGATTTGTATGTGATAAGTTTTTTCTATATACTTTTTAAATTGTTAAGATTATTATTTAAAATCTCAAAGGAAATATCGTGAAATCAAAGAGTTACTTTATTGTGCTACTTCTACTTACAAGTTGCACTCATCTGATCAGTCAACCTAGAATTAAATTTATAGGTAAGCAAGAATTTAAAACGGGAGAAAAATTTAAAGATATAGAAATAGGAGGGCTTTCTGGAATTACTTATGACCATAAAAATAAAGCCTTTTTCGCAATCAGTGATGATCAAGGTGATTTTGGGCCAATAAGAATATTTGAATTCAAATTAACTGACCAATTCAATCTAGTTCCAACTAAAGTTATTTTGCTAAAAGACAGGTTTAAAAAACCAATAAAAAAACTAACTATGGACTGCGAAGGTATTGCGATAAAGGACAATGGACATTTTCTTATTTCATCAGAAGGAAAATTTTTTAAGTCCAAGCGAATTCCCCCAGGCATTTTTGAATTTGATAAAAATGGAGTTATGGTTAAAAAGGTTAAAATACCAAGCTATTTAATGCCAGAACAACAAGGCATACAAACAATTGGAGTTAGGGATAATTTTGCACTTGAAAGCTTAACCCGATCTGCCAATAATGGAAAAATATTTTTCTCTCATGAACAACCACTAATTCAAGATGCTCCTATTGTTAGTCTCAAAGAAGGGGGGCCAGTAAGGATTTTCGAAATGTCCAGTGACTTTCAGCTGCTTAAACAATATATTTACCAGATAGATCCAATTCCAAACCCTACTAATAATCCAATGCTTATTGGAGATAATGGCCTTGTTGATATAGAAATATTACCAAACAACCACCTTTTAACACTAGAAAGAAGTTGGTCGCCAACTACAAAAGAAAATCATATAAAAATATTTAAAACCCAACTACAAGGTGGCATCAATATAAACGTTAACTCGTTAAAAGGAAGACACTTTAAGCCGATATCTAAAAAACTTCTTTATGACCTTTCTAATCTAAATATTAAACTTGATAATATTGAAGGGTTAGCATTAGGGCCCAAGCTTAAAGATAATACAACTCTACTTGTACTTATCAGCGATAATAACTTTAATCGCTTTCAAAAAACTCTTATAATTTTTTTAAAACTTGAACAATTATAATTTATCAATTCGTTTTATTCTTTGGTCAAAACTTTTTTGTGACTTTTCCATCTCATAACTCTTTAACTCTAAGGCATTAAACATGGAATTTACAACCTTTTCAAGATCATAAACTTCCTTTGATAAATTATTTATTAAATTTCCGTCTTGTTTTTCCGAAGCCAAGATCAAACTTTTATTTTTAATTTCAATTAATCTTTCATTTTCAATTATCATTTCCTCTAAATCATTAATTTCTGTTTGCAGCGGCTTAAGTACTTTTGATTTTTCTGAAATCAACTCTGCTTTTAAACGCTTTATGTCCTTAAATGATTTTTTTTTCTTTTTTAAATCAATACTAACTTCATCTTCCCAACCAATTTTTTCTAAAAACTCATTGTAACTACCATCAAAAAAATCAACACAATCTTTTTGAAAAATAATTAATTTATTTGCAACCTCTTTAAGCATCTTTTCATCATGAGTTACAATAATTACTGCTCCTAAATATTCATTAATTTCATCAATCATTGAATTAATGGATTCTGCATCTAAATGATTATTAGGCTCATCTAAAAGTAGTACATTCGTTTTATGTGCTAAAATCTTACCAAGTAAAACCCTACTTTTTTCTCCACCCGACAAAACAGATATTCTTTTATCTGCTAAATCACCTTCAAACATCATTGTTCCACAAATATTTCGAACCTGAGTTTTACTAAGATCATTATTCTCTGAAGTAATCTCCTGCTCAATGGTTAACTTCTCATTTAACCTACTAATATTGGTTTGCCCAAAATGGCCAATATTCAAACTTGGATGCTGATTAATTCGGCCCTTATTGGCAGTTAAATAACCACCTAGTAAATTCAAAAGAGTTGATTTACCTTTTCCATTTTTCCCTATGATTCCAATTTTATCACCCTTTTTAACTTCAAATGATAAGCCATTAATTAACATATTTTCAAAACTGTAACCAAAACTAAGATCTTCAACTCCAAATAAATTTTTACTTGGCAAATCTTGATAATGAAATCTAAAGGCAAGTCTTTTCTCTCTTTCAAGTTCATCCATAGAACCCATTTTCTCTAACATTTTAAGTCTTGACTGGGCCTGTTTTGCCTTAGATGCTTTTGCCCTAAATCTTTCTACAAATAATTCAACCTCTTTTTTCTTGCGATCTAGGTTTTCTTTTGTCTGTTCATATATTTCCTCTTCCAGAGCAATTTCCTCTTTCAGTTTTTGAACATTTCCTTTTATTTTTTTTAATTTTCTTCTATAGATACCCATCGTATGAGTAACGATATCATTCATAAATGCTTGATCATGAGTAATTAAAATTATTTCTCCAGGGTAACTTTTTAAAAAAACTTTAAGCCATCGCAAACTAACAATATCTAAATAATTTGTTGGTTCATCTAATAATAATAGATCTGGAGCTTCAATTAATAATTTCGCAAGATTTATCCGTAACTGAAATCCACCTGAAAATGTCGCTGGATCCTTATTTAGGTCTGACTCTTGAAATCCTAGACCAAATAAAATTTTCTCAACAATATATGTATCATAAACTCTTTGCTCAGGAAGTGCTAAAACGCACTCATCTAAAATAGTTTTTTTACTAAATTTTATATGTTGACTTAAAAGCCCCATTTTATATTTTTTGGGAATTACAATTGTTCCAAAATCGGATGCCAACTCTTCCATCAGTATTTTAAAAATTGTACTTTTACCTGAACCATTTCTACCAACTAACCCGACAATTTCCCGACGGTTTATGGAAAAAGTAATATTTTGGAAGATTAGTTGATCTCCAAATGATTTTGTTAAATTACTTACTTGAATCATCTCTTATGTTCTGTATATTTTTTTGCGCTACCTCTTACAAGATCAGCAGGATATTTTTCTATATTTTTAACAATTTTTTGATCAATTGCATCCACAATATTAATACCTAACAGATCACTAATTCTGACTGCATAGACAAGTATATCTGCAATTTCATCTTTTATATCACTTAGCTTTTTATCATTATTTATTATTTCATGAGACTGTTTTTCTGTTAGCCATTGAAAAATCTCTACAAGTTCAGAGGCCTCTACACTTAAGGCCATAGAGATATTTTTGGGACTGTGGAATTGTTCCCAATCACGCTCTTTAGCAAAAAACCTGATTCTCTCTTTCAAAATTGTTACATCAAGATTTTCACTCATAAATAAAC
>DAOVTR010000043.1 GCA_030633015.1 Bdellovibrionales bacterium | reverse complement strand
GGTAGAGAGATATTAACTAGTGTTGATATCAGATCTGCTAGCAAAGACAAACTACTTCCTATTAAAACAGATGCTGGAAGTAAAATAAAATGATTATTTGTTTTAAGCAATGATCTTGCAATATGAGGAGCAATAATTCCCAAAAAAGCTATTGGCCCACAAAATGCGGTTACCGGCCCAGATAAAAAGGCAGTTAATAAAAGAAGATAAACCTTAATCTTTTTTAATTTAACCCCTAAACTCAAAGCATAATTTTCTCCAAGCAACATTACATTCAGGTGTTTTGCAAAAAAAGCAGTTAAAAGTATTCCAAGCAAAGTAACTACTGAAAAAGCTATTAAATCATTTCCTATTACTCTGTTGTAACTTCCAAGAGACCAAAGCAAAAACGACTTTATATCATGTGCGTCACTTACAACAATTAAAATATTTATTATTCCACCTGCCAAATGGGAAAACAGAAGCCCCAAAACTAAAATAACTATTTTACTTGTAAATCTCATGGACAAAGCAAGCAGACAGACAAGGACAATAAATGATCCTGCAAACGCAAAGAAAATTGTTCCTGCTTTTATTATATAATCTGGCAAAAAACCAACAAGAGAACTATAAGCTAAAATCCAAATAGCCACTCCTAGAGAAGCTCCAATATGAACACCTAATATAAAGGGGCCTGCCAGAGGATTTTGAAAATATGTTTGCATAATAAGCCCGGCAAGAGCAAGAGCTGCTCCCGCCAAGGTAGCAGTAACTACTTTTGGAAAACGAATCTGCCAAAAAATACTTTGTTCAAATGAGCTTTGGTCATAATTAAAAAAGGAATTATAAATATCATTAAAGCTTAAAGATACTGCGCCACTAGCAAAAGATACTAATATAACAACTAAAAGCGTAACACTTAGAATAATAAAAATATATTTTTGTCTCTTATCCACAAACTAATCCCAATTATTTAAGTCTTTGATACCAATGAAGCTTATGTTTAGGCAATAGTCCAGGATGAAGTATTTTAATAAGATCCTTTATAAGCAAATCTGGTCTCATCAGGGCCGTTTCATAATAATCAATACCACCAAAACTATTTTTCCTTAAATTATTATTATAAATTGTTCCATTTATAAACGGCTTAAATTGTTTATACCTTGAATCAGATAATTTTAGCTCATTTTTATTATTCCAATAATTTTGGGGAAACCAAAAATCAATCTCCCTATTTATTTTTAATACCTCTTCGAGAGAAAAATTTAAAACAGTAGTGCTATCAACATCTTTCCAAATATAAGATCCTCCTGCATCAGATATGATTGTTACAAAATCACTACTTCCATTGGGAGCATGCCAAACTCCACTTTTACTCTCTCCAACTAATACTTTAGGCCTTATGGTTTGCTTGCTTGCCATTTTTTTTAAATTCAGATAATTAGTCTCAATTTTATTAAAAATTTTCTCTGCTTTTTTTTCTTTATTATAAAAAAGAGCAAAGAACTTAATCCACTCGGCCCTTGCTAATGGATTTTTTTCCAGAAAATCTCCATTTAATATTACTGGTATTTTTAAATTTATAAGACCAGTTATCCCTTCCACTTTAGGAGACTGTGTTACATATCCCATAACTAAATCTGGCATTAAAGACAGAACCAACTCTCGTTTAGGTGGATAACCTACTTCCTTAATCTTTTTATCTAATACTCTTTTTTGTAAAAGTTCGTTATTAATAAATTTCAAATTAGAAAATCCAACCAATGATTTATGTTCACCTAACTCTAATAAAGGAAGAAGATGAGTTGTAGAGAGTGCAACTATTTTTTTAACTGGAGTTTTAATTTTCAGGGCAAGTTTACACTCTTTAGGAAAATCTAATTTTTTAGCTCCTGAATATAAAATCAAGTCCTGATCATCTGATTTAGAAATAGTAGAGGAGATCACAACATATTTTAAATTTTTATAATAAAAGACCTTAAAGCCCTTGGCGTAACGCAGCACATCCTTGGGTGATTTATTTTTATAAACTGCTTGTAACGCATGCAAGCATAATTCATCTCCATGAGTGACCATAGAAAAAAAAATTAAAAAATTAAGAAAAATTATGGCCTTAATATTCAAGCTTTTACCTTTATAAATTCAAACTCTTGATTAAATTGTAACCGCCCTCTTTGACAATTCGCACAATGTCAATTTCTAACATATAATAGCTGATTATTTTAGTTTACATTTCGGGCCATATTCACTAAGTTGTTTTAACTCAAAAATTGTTTTCCACATGGTTTAACTTATTATTTTTTAAGGAGAAAAGCCACAATATGACTGCATATTTTATAAGAAGAATTTTACTGATTATCCCTACTTTTTTAGGCATTACCATGCTTGTTTTTACCATTACAAGGTTTGTACCAGGCGGCCCTATTGAACGAATGCTTGCTGAAGCTCAACAGATGAGTGGTGATAAAATGAGCAATAGTTCCAGTAGTGCTGATGGTGGTACAGCCCTATCTAAAGAACAACTCGAAGAGCTAAAAAAATATTATGGGTTTGATAAGCCAGTACTTATTAGTTATTTTAGCTGGCTAGGTAAAGTTTTAACTTTAGATTTAGGTCAATCAACTCGATTTAATGAGCCTGTTTGGGACGTAATAAAAAGTAGATTTCCAATTTCCATTTTTTATGGGCTGACGACAATGATTATTATCTATACCATATGCGTACCTCTTGGCATTTGGAAGGCCATAAAACACACCTCTCTTTTTGATAATATAAGTTCCTCACTTCTTTTTATTGGATACGCAATTCCCAACTATGTTGTAGGAATCGCCCTAATTGTTGTTTTTGCCTCTTACTGGGAGTTTTTTCCCCTAGGTG
This sequence comes from Bdellovibrionales bacterium, assembly GCA_030633015.1. The sequence continues at coordinate 6,408 of DAOVTR010000043.1, read as the reverse complement.
GATTTTATGGAGATGAGTTTGAAGAACTTACTCTTTGGGGGAAAATATCAGATATTGCTTATCACGCAGTTTTACCTCTGCTTGCATATTTAACAGCTTCATTTACTCGAATGACTATTTTAATGAAGAACTCCATGATGGATAATCTCTCAGCTGACTATGTTAGAACCGCTATTGCTAAAGGACTCTCATTTAAAAAAGCAGTGGTTGGTCATGCCATGAGAAACAGCTTAATTCCAATTGCAACTAGCTTTGGAAATAATATTTCTCTTCTTCTCTCCGGATCATTTTTAATTGAGCAAATTTTTAATATTGATGGAATTGGTCTTTTGGGATTTGAATCAGTAGTCATGAGAGATTACCCAATTGTTATGGGGATACTTGTTATAAGTTCGCTTTTATTTATGATCGGAAATATTTTATCTGATATCTGTGTTGCCCTTGTTGACCCAAGAGTAAAGTTTTCTAAATAGGAAGAAAATATATGAAATTTTTTCAACTCGATCCTTTAACTTTAAAAAAATGGAAACGTTTTAAAAAAATAAGACGTGGTTATATCTCTGCAATTTTATTTCTAATTATTTTATCATTATCATTTTTTGCTGAGCTTATGATTAACAGCCGCGCTATCGTTGTTAAATATGAAGGGTCTTACTACTTCCCTACTTATGGCAGAATGTTACCTGGAAATACTTTTGGACTCGACTCTGCATGCGATACTCATTATCGAGATCTAAAAGAGAAATTTAAAACTGAAGATAATAATAATTTTATAATTATGCCCATTGTACCTTATAATGAATATGAAAATGATCTTATTGAAGGTGTATATCCTCCAACACCACCATCTACAAAAACAAAACACTACTTAGGAACAGATACTTCAGGACGTGATGTTGTTGCAAGACTCACCTACGGTTTTAGAATTGCAATTATGTTCTCTCTTATTTTACTGATCGTTAACTACATAGTAGGTATCTCTATTGGATCGATTATGGGTTATTATGGAGGAAAAATTGATCTACTTGGACAGAGAATAATTGAGATATGGATGAATGTTCCATTTTTATATATCATTATTATTGTCTCATCTATTATCGTTCCCAATTTTTTTACCTTGATTGGAATTATGTTAATTTTTGGCTAGATGGGAATTACCTGGCAAATGAGAACTCAAACTTAAAAAGAAAAAGCCAAAGAGTACTCCATGGCAGCAAAATCTCTTGGGGCCAGTAACAGAAGAATAATTTTCAAACATATTCTTCCTAACACTGTTTCAATTATTATTACGTTTATCCCATTTTCTGTTGTCGCTGGGATAACCGGACTAACATCACTTGACTATTTAGGCTTTGGACTGCCAGCTCCAACACCTAGCTGGGGAGAACTACTTTCACAGGGCAAAGCAAACCTTGATGCCATCTGGCTATCAAGTTCTGTAATTATCTCCATGACCCTAATTTTAATAATGATAAATTTTGTTGGTGAGGCCATACGAGAAGCCTTTGATCCAAAACAACATACTACTTACGAATAAAAAGTGAGGTTACATAATATGAAAAAACTACTACTGCTTCTATTGATTACAACTGCTGTTCAATCAATTGCTGCAACTCTTCCTACAAATCTTAAATGGATTACCAATAATAAAGATCCCATTTACTCTTCACCAAAAGCAGTCAAAGGTGGAATGTATATTGGATATCTTTTAAGTTTTCCTCTTACACTTCGTTATATTGGGCCAGATTCCAATGGTGGATTTAGAAGCTACATAGATGGGAACCGAATGGGACTGACATCCATGCACCCCAACACTTCAAATATTATACCTGCTCTTGCAACACATTGGGCATATGGAAATGATTATAAAACTGTCTATTACAAATTAGATAAACGGGCCAAATGGTCTGACGGACAACCTGTTACTGCTGATGATTATCTTTTTACAATGGAGTTTATGAAATCAAAGCATATTGTAGCGCCTTGGTATAATAATCACATTACTGAAGAGTTTGAAAATGTAGTTAAATATGACGATCATACTATTTCAATAACTAGCGCTAAAAAAAGACCACATATAGATTTACATCTTTATACAGGTCTTGAGCCAACCCCAAAACATTTCGTAAAACTAGATAAAGATTTTATTAAAAATTATAATTGGAAATTTTTTCCAAACACTGGTGCTTACCAAATTGCTAAAGTAGAGAAGGGAAAATATATCACCTTCAAAAGAAAGAAAAACTGGTGGGCAAAAGATCTTAGATATAATAAAAACCGATTTAATGTAGATACCATTAAATTTAAAGTTATTCGTGATATGAACGTTGCCTGGGAGCATTTTAAAAAGGGAAAACTTGATAGTTTCGGAGCAACACTTCCTGATTACTGGCATAAAAAAACTACTGGTAAGCTTTTTGATAATGGATATATTCATAAACTGTGGTTTTATACAGATTCTCCACAACCTAATTACGGAATTTGGTTAAATGAGGACTACCCACTTTTTAAAGATATTAATGTTAGAAAGGCATTTGGTCATGCCATGAATATCGATAAAGTAATTAAAACAGTTCTTAGAAACGACTACGAAAGACTTCATTCAAGCAAAACCGGAAATGGAAAATATACCAACACTAAAATTAGAGCGCGAGCTTTTGATCTGAAAAAAGTTGAGATGTATCTAAAAAAAGCTGGTTGGGATAAACGGGGACCAGATGGAATAAGAGTAAAAGGAAAAATGAGACTAGAGGCAATTGTTACTTACGGAGCTCCTCATCATAAAGATCGACTAGTCATTATAAAAGAGGAGGCCAAAAAAGCGGGTATTGAGCTTAATTTAAAACTGCTCGATGGTGCGACTTCATTTAAGGTTATTCTTGAAAAGAAGCACCAGATCGCTTGGATGGGGTGGGGGACAGGTTTAAGACCAGCATTCTGGCAACATCTTCACTCAGATAATGCACACAAAACGCAAACTAATAATATATCCAATACCGATAATAAAGAGCTAGATAAGATGATTATGGCTTACAGAAATGAGTTTAACGAAACTAAAAAACAAAAACTAAGCCGACAAATTCAACAGTTTGAATATGATAATGCAGCTTACATTCCTACATTTTTAGTTCCATATTTTAGAATTGCTTATTGGAGTTATTGGAAATCACCAAAGGTTCCTGCTACTAAAGTTTCTGATGGATCATTTGATCTATTTGGATCAACTGGTGGACTTTTCTGGCTAGATAAAAAACTTAAAGAAAAAGTAAAGAAATCAAAAAGAAAAGGAAAAAAACTAAAAGCTAAAACCGTTATTGATAAAACATTTAAACATAAAGGATAAATTTATTTATGAGTTCAAATGAAATACTTTTAGAAGTTAAAGATCTTATAACTGGATTTGATACTGAAGCTGGACATGTAAGGGTTCTAGATCATGTAAGCTTCAAGATTAAAAAAGGAGAAACCCTCGGAATAGTTGGTGAATCTGGTTGTGGTAAATCTGTTACAAGTCTATCTGTTATGAGACTTCTCCCCAAACCATCAGGACAAATACGAGGCGGTCAAATTATTTTTGATGGTCAAGATATCTCAAAAATAACTCCAGATGAAATGAGAAATATTAGAGGCAATAAAATTGCCATGATTTTTCAAGAGCCCATGACTGCGCTAAATCCTGTACACAAAGTTGGAAAACAACTCAAAGAAGCATACGATCTTCACTTTCCAGATATGAGTGATGAAGATAAAAAGAAAGAGTCCATTGAGATGCTAGAAGCAGTTGGCATTCCAATGCCTGAAGAAAGGCTTAACTCTTACCCTCACCAACTATCTGGTGGAATTAGGCAAAGAGTTATGATCGCCATTGCCCTCGCTTGTAAACCCGATCTTCTAATTGCAGATGAACCTACAACTGCACTTGATGTTACCATTCAGGCCCAAATTTTAGATCTAATGAAAGATATGCAGAAAAAATTTGGAATGGCACTAATGTTTATAACCCATGATCTTGGAGTTATTGCTGAAATTTCTGATCGAGTAGTTGTAATGTATGCAGGAAAGGTTGTTGAAGAAGCAACCGCTAAAGAGTTATTTAAAAATCCAAAGCACCCATACACCAAAGGACTGCTCTCTTCTATTCCTAGACTTGATAGTACTCCAAAAACAAAATTAGATATTATTGAAGGAATGGTTCCAGATCTAATGTCTCTGCCTAAAGGTTGTAACTTTGAAAATAGATGTCCATATTCTGACAAAAAATGCGTTGATAACGAACCTAAGCTAGAAAGAGTTGGAAGTGAACACCAAGCAAGTTGTTTTTACTCGGATAGAATTTAAAAGGATTGCACAATTATGAGTGAATACTTAATGGAAGTTAAAGATTTAGTAAAACATTTTCCAATTCATGGAGGAGTGTTTTTTCGTGAAATAGCAAAAGTAAATGCTTTAAATGGCGTTTCGTTTAAAATAAAAAAAGGTGAAACATTAGGTGTAGTTGGAGAATCCGGTTGCGGAAAAAGCACCATGGGAAAGGCAATTCTTCGCCTATATGAACCAACCAGTGGATCTGTTCTTTTCAATGGAAAAGATATTGCTAAACTTAACTCTAAAGATTTACAAGTTGCCAGAAAAGATATGCAGATGATCTTTCAAGACCCATACGAATCGTTGAACTCAAGACATACGATTGGAGATATTATTGCTGAGCCATTTGTAATTCACAAAATGGGAGATCAAAAATTCCGAAATGCTGAAGTAAAAAGACTTCTAAAAAGAGTCGGTCTTCATGAAAGTGCAATGAGCCGTTTTCCCCATGAATTTTCAGGTGGACAAAGACAGAGAATAGGAATTGCAAGAGCAATAGCATTAAAACCAAAGCTCATTTTATGTGATGAACCCGTATCAGCTTTAGATGTTTCTGTTCAATCACAGGTTCTTAATCTTTTGCTTGAACTTCAAGAAGAGATGGATCTTACATATATTTTTATTGCTCATGATCTCGCTGTTGTTAAACATGTCTCTGATAGATTGGCCGTAATGTATCTTGGAAATATTGTAGAGTTTACTACTGCAGAAAAAATTTATAAATCTCCACTTCATCCATATACCCAAGCACTAATTTCAGCAATTCCAGTTCCAGATCCTGAATATGTTGCCAACAAGCAGGTTTTAACAGGAGACATTCCATCTCCGGCCAATCTTCCTTCTGGTTGTACTTTTCATACAAGATGTCCATTTGCTACAGAAAAATGTAAAAAAGAAGTACCTGAACTAAAAGATGCACCCGGTACATCAGGGGAAACTCATCTAATTTCTTGTCATTATGCAGGAGAACTTAAGCCTAAACAGTAAAGTTATTTTTTAGTATAAATACACTCCGAGCTAAAAATTCCTTTTTTAATACCAAAAAATTTATTGTGCCTAATACGATTTCTTTTAATTTTCATTGTATCTTCATCTAAATCAATCATTAGAGTATCTACTATTTCTCCAATAGAACGGAAAAATCCAAAAAATTCTGTTTTCATATGAGTAAACTTATTATGACAATTGGAAATTACAACATCATTATCTTCAATTAATGATTTCCACTCAATATTTTCTTTAGAATATGTCGTACGCTCATCATTCCAATTATACTCATGAATTATAAGTTCATCTTGATCATTTTCATGAAGATACATTATTTCATAACATTTTGATTCTTTATGTTGCCAATTACCATTGGTTTCGGAGACTACTTTTTTTAACACATATCCACCTAAGAATTGCTCAATTTCAGATTGAGAATAGGATATCTTTGATACAAATAAACTTAAAATAAAAATTATTGCAAATTGTCTCTTTCCCATACTTCTCCCTAAAACCGTCTAAGAAATAATCACATGCACATTTGTAATACATTAATTCACCAGATTTAGGACAGTTAAAAGTGAATTATGTACTACTACTTTAAATTGCAAACTAGTGGCCAAAATAATTGGCATATTGCTTTTAGTGATTAGGGCCTTGAATAATTCAACCGACTGAAATCACATAGTTTTTTGTGTTAAATTAAATAATTATCCTTATTTTTTAAATACTTAGTATCATATATTTATGAAGTTTCAATTTACACAACTTGCAGTAATTTTTGTTTTAGTATTTACTAATTTTAATTGCTGGGGAGCAGAATGTGAAAATTGGCAAAGCACGCACCCTGAATGGATTTTTTGTGATGACTTTGAAAGCACTCTTCCTCTAGTTGGAGCTGGTCGATATTTTGAATATAATGATAATAACGGAAATTTTGTAGTTACAAACAGTGCTGGATTTTTAAATTCTAGGGGAATAAAAACCCAATGGTCTACCGGTCAGGTAGCCGCAGGAAATATTTCTGTTGGGTTTGGTAGAAATCCTAGTGGTTAT
>DAOVTR010000367.1 GCA_030633015.1 Bdellovibrionales bacterium | reverse complement strand
GTTTTCTTTTTTGCAATCTAAATGCTCTATATTTATTTGCAAAGTAGCTGCTTTCCAATTGTCCTGTAATTCTTTACGATATTTATCCATCTCAAGACAGCCATTATAAATGGTCATGGTCTCGAGGGAATTTAAAAAACGATTAATTTCAAGCTCTTCACCAAGACCGTCTGATAGTTCATCGTAGTTTGGAATATAATTTTGGGGATCATCAAAAGAGAGATCACCACAGGAAATAGTAAAAATTAATAACGTTACAAAAGAAATAATTTTCATAAGATGTCCTTTAATATTCGTCTAATTCTTTAAAAATTATAGCTTCAAAAACTTGAAATTGGCAATCAGTTGACCAATCATTGGAATTTATACCTGCCTTAACCGCTAAGTGATTGAGAGTAGTAGTCAGATCCCAGTTTTGTTCTACTGCGACTTGGGGTAAAAATAGTGCTGAGTGACCGTTTTTAGTTAAAATAATTCCATGTTTACCAATTTCAATATCTTGGTAGTTATCAATATTTTCTGGCTGAGTTAAAACTGATATCTCAATTTCTATCTCATTAAATTCTGATTTTTCAAGTTTAGGAAATCGAGGATCTTGGAATGCTGCGGAGATCGCTCGTTCCAGTACTGTCTGATACAGCTCCCTTGTTCCTATGACCTCACCAATGCAGCCTCTTAGGCTTTTATCTTTAGTTAATGTAACAAATCCAGCAGCAATACTTTTTAGCTCTGTTGAAATTTCAATATTAAGTTCATCAATAGAAGGTGTTTTTTTATTGTCTAAGTAAAATAGGATGGATTTTCTAGCAAGCGTTAGGAGAGCATTTTTATCTTGAGGTGTTAAGTTTATTGTAGACATAAAATTATTTATCAATTTCTAATGCAAATGCTAGTGCCAGCTTTGCAAATTTAACTGCATGATAGGAGTGATTATTAGATACTTCAAAAGTGTCATTTTTTGAATGAATTTTTTTATTATAATCTTTGAATTTTGCTTCAAACGGATAAACAGCTGCGTAACCTTGATTACTCCAGGATGCATGATCACTACAAGCATAGCCGCAAGAGGTATATCCCCAAGGAACATGAATATATTCATCAATTAGTTTACTAATGAACGTATTTAAGCGGTCATTGGTATAATCGTTAATAAGTAAGATATCTACATCCGACCCATTAAAATTAGTCATATCAAGCTGAAGCACTCCAGTTACTGTTTTATTTTTTGCTTTATAATCTTTGGCGATAGAGTTGGAGCCAATCAATCCAACCTCTTCAGCTGCGTAGGAGATAAATTGAATGGTACGTTCGGGTTTGTAATTATTGTCTACCATTATTTGTAAAACTTCTGTTAAAACTGCAATCCCAGAAGCATTATCATCAGCGCCAGGTCCTCTGGCCTTCTTTTTTGATAACCAAATGCTGTCTGTAATGGTATCTCCATGTCCACCTAATACTATTATTTCATTGGGAAATTTGCTGCCTAAAACCGTGGCAATTATAGAGTGCTGAGGAGTTTTACTGTGGGTAAATTCCTTAACTGAGATATCATTTCTGGAGTTTGTTATTGATTTCCATTTATTTAAAACCCAATTTTGAGAGTCAGTACCATAAGATGATGTATGATATCTATTATGAAAAGAGGACATTTTAATAATTGTTTCTGTAATTCTAATTTCTTCCATAGTGGAGATCATTGGGATTACACTGTCTTGCTTGGTTAGTTTTAAAATTCTTTGTGGGACATAAGCCTTTTGCCAAATTTTATTTTTAACAGCAGTCAGTGCCTCATAAGCTTCTTTTTTTGAGTCATGAATAATGTAACCACCACATCGAAAAAAATCTTGATGCATAATTTGAGAAATATTATTTAATTTCTCAGGTTTTGTATTAAAGGCTTGAACTTTTTGGCCTTGATGTTTGGTCAGATTATTTACGGGAATACTTAGATTAAAAAAATGTTCTTGATGAGCTAGAACATCTGATCCCATGGTGACCCAAGTATCATTATTGTAAGAAAATACTGTTGTATTTAAAACAAAAGTCAGTAAAAAGGGCAGTAGTATATATTTATAAATCATAGTAACACTCCATGTGTTCTAAATTCTAAAAGGAATAGTTTCTCCTGCGAGCACTTTTTTGGCACTTTCAAATAGTAATTTTATATCCACTGGTTTTAAAAAATATGAACTGACTCCCAACTCCTTAGCAGTGTTTAATTCATCTTCAGTTGATGTGGAGGTAAGCATGAAAATTTTAACTTCTTTATCTAATTCTCTAATTTCCTTAATGGCAGTAAGGCCATCTTTTCTTGGCATAATTAGATCCATAATTATAAAATCAGGTTTAACCTCTTGAAATTTTTCTACTGCTTCCTGGCCATCTTTTGCTTGTTCAACGTGAAATTCATGTTCAGTAAATACTTTAGAAACCACATGTCTTATTGCCATAGAGTCATCAACAATTAAAATAGTTTTACTTTGATGGGTTAGATCCTTAACTTGATCAAAAGTAACTCCTAAAGTTAGAGTTAAATTGTTTTCCAGAGTTAACATTATTAAATAGTTTTCAGAGTTTTCTTCTTTCTTGGCAATAGCTCCAAAATTGGGAGCTTCAAATTTAAGCTTAAGACCCATCTGTTCCCATTTCGTAACAATGTGGCCGACCAT
>DAOVTR010000168.1 GCA_030633015.1 Bdellovibrionales bacterium | reverse complement strand
TGTGTAGTTGGAGATGATGATCAATCAATCTACGCCTTTCGTGGGGCAGATATCTCAAATATTTTACAATTTGAAAAAAGATTTCCTGGTGCAAAAGTTATTAAGCTCGTTGATAATTATCGCTCAACAAAGCCAATTTTAGACCTTGCCAATAAAGTCATAGCTCAAAACAAAAAAAGAAAAGATAAATCTTTGCGTGCTCAAATTGATTCTGATCTTAAACCTTATCTTTGGGCCATGGGTGACAATGATCATGAGGCACAAGTTGTTGTTGAAGAGATTGTGAAGCATCAAGCGGCTGGAAAAAATCTTGATGAAATCGCGATTTTATATAGATCAAAAACTCAGCCTCCACCAATTGAAGATGAACTTAGAGCTGCATGCGTGCCTTATAAAATTATTGGAGGTCAAAAACTCTATGACAAAAAAGAGGTTAAAGATATTATTGCTTACCTGGCCCTTATCTTAAATACTTTTGACGAGGCTGCCCTTAGAAGAATTCTTAATGTTCCATCAAGAGGCATAGGCCAAACTACCCTTCAAAAATATCTAACCAAAGCACAAGAGAGTAAACTATCCCTTTTTAATACATTAGAAAAATTCCCTGCTCTTGATCCCAATAGAGCAGACCAGATAAAAAAGTTCACAAGCTTAATAATACATCTTCAAAAAGAGTTTGAAAATGGCAAAATTGCTGGAACCATTAGGCATATGGTTGAAGATATTAATTACTATGCCTATATAGATAAACAACACTCTGAAAATCTTAAACAAGCAGAAATAAGAAAAAACGATATAGACTACCTCTCTCTTTCTGCAGGAAGATTTGAAAACAAAACTCCCAATTGTTCCCTTAAAGATTTTATGGATACTGTCTTACTTCAAGACTCTCAAGATGAAAAAGATGAATCGGAAGAGAAAACAATAAATCAAGTATCCCTTATGACCCTCCACTCTTCGAAGGGCCTTGAATTTGATATTGTTTATCTGGTAGGCGTTGAAGAGGAGCTACTGCCCCATAAAAAAACCATCATAGAGGAGAGTGATATTAACGAGGAGCTTAGACTTTGTTATGTTGGAATAACCAGAGCAAAAAAAGAGCTTTACATGAGTTACTGTAAAGAGAGAACTATCTATGGCAAAAAAAGACCAAGACATGTTTCACGTTTTTTAAAAGTTATTGAAAATGAAAATCTGTTTATAGAACAAGATAGAAATAACTTCGGTCACCTAAGTAAAGATGAACAAGTAGATTACAAAAAGAATTTTTTCTCAGGACTGATGGACAAGCTCTAAGGCCAATCGATTGTAAGCTTTTTAATAGTATCAATTAATCTTTGGTTGAAACCAACTGTATCAAGCATAAGATCTGGGTTTTCAATTCTAAAATTAACTTCAAATTTAATTGCTTCGAATACTGTTTCATAAAGCCTTACTGCGTTTTCAGGATTTTTATAATAAGGCATTTTTAAATATCTTTCATAAAGGAAATACCTAGTTGGAGTGTACTCAATATGAGAATCGGAGCTGTCCATATCCCACTTAGAAATATCATTACCTTTAAATGAAAAATCCCGATCTCTATAAGCTGGATCACCTATTTTAAATTTTTTATATTCTTGAGTTTTTCTAGTAATACTTAAAGCGTCACTAATTGCTTTGGGGTCATTGCCTTTAAGCATTACTGCCGTCAAATCGGCAAATAGTTCATTATAACCTGTCAGTTGTTTTTCAAAGAAGTAAAAAGGATTTTCTTTAAAAAGCTCTGCATATTCTAGTTCATGGCCTACCAATGCCTCTCCCCACCTTTTAGTTACTGATTCTACCGTCATATATTCTTCTCCACCAAGAAGTACTTCAGGATGGGTTTTATCTAAAGATTCAAGTTCTTTTAATAATTTTTTTAATGCTTTTTTATAAGTTAAATCAATTTTTTTCTTAATAGCAAAATACTCAACAAAAAGATCCATATATTCACGATAGAGGGGAAAGCTTTCATATAGATTTTTTTTAAAAATTGCATGACCATATTCATGGGCCCAAATAGATTCAGAGTAAGCGGGATGCTTTGAGTACTCTTTAATTGTTCCAATTGCTTTGGGAACACTATTTTTCGCCCACTCTATAGTATCATTATATTTTTTAACTTTATCTGATTGTTTTTCAATTTGATCTTCACCACCCATTTTTTTAAATTTCTTATTCTTTGGAGTTTGAAGATAACTAGGAAGAGTTGAACTAAATTGAGCCGGGCCCTTGATTTTCTCTTGGCCTGGAATAAAAAAAGCAGCTTGACCATTTTTATTAATTAAAAGCCTAATATCTTTAGGTACTAAAAGATTTCTGGATGCTTTTACAAATTTTTCATTAATTGTTCTAAAAATATTTAAAAGACTATCAACGGCCTTATCCTCAATATGAGTTTGAATAAGGGTATAAGATTTTACAACCTCATCTCCAGCACGATGAGCAACAAAAGGCTCCTTAGATTTTGCGCTAACAATACTACTATCTAAAAACTTATTAATATTAACCTGACAACTGCTAATTGAACTTGCGTTTGAGCTTACAGCAAATAAAAAAGACAGTAATAATGTTAAAGTTGCACTAAATTGTAATTTTTCCACAGATCTCCCCTGAAATTCATCAAAACCTTAGAAAAATATAATAAATTGAACTAAAACATTATAATTTTTTCTCAATATGAAAATTTTACACTACAAACTTAGACGCAAAGTGGTAAAAAACTACACACTCTATTTTAGATAACTTGCTCTAAACTCAACAGAAGTTGTACCCATAAATGGAATCATAGCCCTAAGCACATCAATCCAATTAGAGCTGACTTTTATGGAAAAACTTTTAAGGCGATTGCAACTTAATGCCTCTTTTTTTAATAGATTTTTTATTAAAATATCATTGTTTCCCCACTGCCCTTTATAAGTTGATACTCTTTGTTTAGATGCAATGTTTAAAAGTTCTTGTGAGCTAGATTTAAAATCATATTCCTGCCAAATGGCCTTCGAAAAACAACTTCTAGGCGTAACTTTAACCTGGCTTGAACAACCGACCATAAAAAAAATACAAATGTTAGCAACTACATTAAAAAGTAGTATTATTTTTCTTTTTTGTTCCATATCCAATAATCTTATAATCAAGTGGTGTATACATTCCAAAACTTATAAATGATAAAAAGAGTGAAAGTCCTCCTCTATATTGAAAAATTGATATATTCCCAATATGACTAAAACCCTTCTTTTTTGATATACTATTTATATCAACTCTATGTTCTAAGGGAAAAAGTCCCCATAGATAAAACTTTTTTACTCCCTGAAACTCCATTTTGTTGGAAGTGGAGAAACTTTTACTAACAGGAATTGATCCCCCTCCCTTTGATTGATATATTATGGATGAGCATGAGGTTAAAAAAACAAAAGTTAATAAGAGAAATAAACCTTTCATTAACTTTGCCCAAAAAAATCAATAGGTAGATCTGAATCTTCAGAAATTTCGGCCATTTTTTGAGGTGCAAGCCCACTACTTTTAAGGGACAAATACTTATCTGATCTCGCAATAACCTGAGATAAAATATTACCACCTTCAATTCCAGTTATCTCCATTACTGATTGAACATACCTTATTCCGTTTTTATCTCGTCCTAAATGAATTATAAAATCCACTGCTTCTGCAATTTGATTTCGAACTATACCTAAAGGAACATCATAACCGGAAAGCAAAAAAAGCGTCTCCATTCTTCTTAAACTTTCAGCTGTAGAATTTGCATGAATAGAGCTCATAGATCCATCATGACCAGTGTTCATGGCCTGCAACAGATCAAAAAGCTCTCCACCTCTGACCTCACCAATAACGATTCGATCAGGCCTCATTCTTAAAGTATTTTTAACCAGGGCCCCTAGAGAGATATCTTCACTTAGCCCTAAAAAACTCTGTCTAATAGTCTCAAGACGAACCAAATTGGGAGAATGAATATCAAGCTCTAATGTATCTTCAATCGTTATAATTCTGTCAGAAACAGCACACTCTCTCAGAAGTAGATTTAAAAATGTCGTTTTTCCAACCCCTGTGCCACCTGAAACAATTATATTCATTTTTGATTTAACTAATGCTTTAAAAAAAGTAATCCACTTAGGAGATAGATTAAAAACTCCTTCTGAGGAGTCAAAACTACTTATTGTCTTTAAATATTTACGTATTGAAATAGCAGGGCAATTAAGGGCCAACGGCTCTGTAATAATATTTATACGACTTCCATCTTTTAAATTTCCATTAAAAATAGGATATTTTAGGCTTATTTCCTTATTGTTATATTCAGCAATATCACTAATAAAACGCAAGATATGATCTTTTTCAAGTTCAGCACTGAGTTGGATCAACTGACCACCTCGCTCAACAAAAATACTAGTAGGCGAGTTAATAATTATCTCAGTAATTCCCTGTTTCGTCTCTAATTCTTCTAATAACTTCCACACCGAATTAGTAATGCTTGATTCCATTGCGCCTCCAGCTAAACCAGATCATTCATAAACATACTTGGCTCACCAATTGAAAAACCATAATTTAAAAGATTATTAATTAAAAGATTCTGATTTGTAGAACTTAAATCTTCAAAAATTTCACTGTAATCGACTCCATCACTGAGCACTTGCTCCAACTTATCCTTGCCAATAATATCTTTTAAAAAACTTAGTGAAATATAAAGCCAATCAATTTTTA
>DAOVTR010000050.1 GCA_030633015.1 Bdellovibrionales bacterium | reverse complement strand
CTCAATTGATTTTCGTGTTTCTTCGTTACCAACAATTTTTGGTGAAAAAATTGTTTTGCGGTTATTGGATAAGTCAAATTTGAAACTTGATATGACCGATTTGGGTTTAGAAAAAAAACAGTTAGCTATTTTTAAAGAAGCAATATATCGGCCTTTTGGCATGTGTTTGGTAACAGGGCCCACTGGTTCTGGAAAAACAACAACACTATATTCTGCTTTGGCTGAGCTAAATAAGCCTGAAGTAAATATTTCAACAGTTGAAGATCCTGTTGAATTTAATATTGAAGGAGTTAATCAGGTAAATGTAAAACAATCCATAGGTCTTGGTTTTCCTGCAGCACTAAAATCTTTTTTACGTCAGGATCCAGATATTATTTTGGTTGGTGAAATTAGAGATATTGATGCAGGGGAAATTGCAGTTGAAGCAGCTTTAACTGGGCATATGGTTTTGTCAACTCTCCATACAAATGATGCTCCATCAACAGTAACTAGACTTTTAAATATGGGAATTGAGCCCTTTTTAGTTACTGGGGCTTTAAATGTAGTTGTGGCCCAAAGGTTGTGCCGAAAAATTTGCCCAGAATGCAGAGAGCCTATTAAAATGGATATTGATGAACTTGTGGCCTGCGGCTATTCTCAAAATACGGCTAAGAAAATTACTGTATATAAAGGAAAGGGATGCAAGGTTTGTAATAATACTGGATATAAGGGAAGGGTTGGAATTTATGAGGTAATGACAATAAATGCGGCCATGAGGGATATGATTATTAAGGGAACCTCGTCTGATCAGTTAAAAAAAGAGGCAATAAAGGCTGGAATGAAAACCTTAAGAATGAGTGCATTAACACAAGTTGCCAAGGGGCTTACCTCTTTAGATGAGGCTCTTTTAAATTCTAGTTCAGATAAATTATAGGGGAATAAAATGTCTAACGATACTAAGACAGGTTCACGAAAATCTTTGTATGATCCAAATAAAACAAGTGCTACTTCAAAAGTTGGTGATATTAAGATTCAACAACTTTTTAAGTTGATGGTTGAAAACAATGCATCAGATTTGCATATTTCTGCTTTTAGTTCTCCTGGAATGAGAGTGCATGGAGATATTGTAAAGGTGAAAGTACCACCACTTGCTCCCGATGTAGCAAAAGAGTTGGTCTATCAAATATTAACTGAGGATCAAAAAAATGAATTTGAAAAAAATCTAGAATTAGATTTTTCTTTTGGAGTAAAAGGCCTTGCGCGATTTCGGTCCAATGTTTTTTATTCTAAAGGATCAGTATCTGCTGTCTTTAGATTGATTCCTAGCTTGATTCCAGAGTTTAAATCATTAAACCTTCCTAAAATTTTATTGGAAATGACTGATGTAACTAATGGCCTCATTTTAGTTACAGGACCAACAGGATCAGGAAAATCGACAACGTTAGCTTCAATGGTTGATAGGTTAAATGAAAACGAGGCGGGCCATATTATAACGTTGGAAGATCCTATTGAATTTGTTCATACTCATAAGCAATGTGTAGTAAACCAAAGGGAAGTAGGTAGTGATACAATGTCATTTGGCAGGGCCCTTAAAAGTATTTTGCGTCAAGATCCAGATATTGTTTTAGTTGGCGAGCTTAGAGATATAGAAACCATTGAAGCTGCTTTAACAATTGCTGAGACAGGACATTTAGTATTTGGAACTTTGCATACCAACTCATGTATTCAAACAATAAATAGAATTATAAATGTTTTTCCATCCCATCAGCACGAGCAGGTGAGAACTCTCTTGTCTTTTGTTTTGCAAGGAATTATTGCTCAACAGCTTATTCCTAAAAGTTATGAGTCAGGTCGTGTTTTAGGAATGGAAATTTTAGTTCCAACGGCTGCCATTAGAAATCTTATTAGAGAGAATAAGACTCATCAAATTTATTCTCAAATGCAAATAGGTCAAGAGAAAACAAGTATGATTACAATGAATCAATCTCTTAAAAAGCATGTTGATAAAGGAGTGCTATCTGTGGAAGGTGCCATGTCTAAATCAACAGAACCGGAAGAGATGTCAAAAATGCTAGGAGTTAAAGGTAAGGGAATTTAGTCGATGGGAATTTGGAAATATGAGGGGGTTGACTCCTCGGGATCGAAAGTTAAAGGGCAACTTACTGCTAATACAGAGCGAGAGGCAAGAAAGTTTTTGCGTATTAGAAAAATTAGGCCAAAAAAAGTTATACCTCCTTCTATTTTAGAATTTGATATTTCCGAATGGATGGTAGAGAAAGGGTTTTCAAAACCTTTTGGCCCTAAAGATTTAATGTATTTTACAAAACAGCTCTCTACCATGATAAATGCTGGAGTCCCTATTTTACAATGTTTTGAGATCCTTTATACTCAAGAGCCTAATCCTGCTCTAAAAAAGGCCATTAAAAATATTTCCACAGGAATTTCAGAAGGGCTCTCTTTGGCGGAAGCTATGGGCAAACAGAAAGGATTTAGCAAGCTCTATGTAAATCTTGTAAGATCTGGAGAGATTGGTGGGATCTTAGATGTAATTTTAGAAAAACTAGCGATTCATATGGAAAAACAAGAGGACACTAAAGGGAAAATAAAATCTGCAATGATCTATCCTGCTCTAGTTGTAACCATAGGTACTGCAGTAATTTTTGTAATGGTAACCTTTGTTGTTCCTAAAATGGCTGCAATACTGCCTGAAGGACAAACACTTCCTAGCATAACTCAAAGCCTGCTTGATGCATCTGATTTTTTACAACTTCATTGGATTAAGATTATTGTTGTATTTGTTTTTTCCATATTGGCAACAAAAACATTTATTGGAACTAAAGAGGGAAAACCGTTATTTGATAAGTTTATGCTTAAGGTTCCTATTTTTGGTCAGGTTGTATTAAAGGGCAATTTAAGTAGTTTTACCAGAACCCTTGCTACCATGTTAACTTCAGGGGTCTCTCTTATTGATGCTTTAGAAGTTTGTGTAGAGGTTATTGATAACGTTGTAATATCTAAAGATGTAGCTAAGATAAGAAAAGATATTACCCAGGGAAAAACGTTAACGGAGCCACTTAATAAGATTGCTTATTTTCCTCCCATGATTACTCAAATGATTCAAGTTGGTGAGCAAACTGGGCAAATTGATAATATGCTTATAAAGGTAGCCGATATTTTTGAACAGGAAGTTAATCATCTGGTGGAAAATATGACTAAAATGTTAGAGCCAATAATTTTGGTGGTTTTAGGGGGAGCAGTTGGTTATATTCTGATTGCCATGTATTTACCGATACTTACAACGGCTGGCGGGGTTTAAATAAAAAAAAGGTGATATTTTTTTGAAATATGGTATTATTAACTAACAGCACAATGACTAAATTTGTTGAATGGTACATCTAAACTACCAAGAGATGAGTTTGGACTTCAGCTGAAACTTTCGATTTGAATTTTAATTTTAGATCGATTTTACAACTTAAGATGCTTTTAATGTATCTTACATCAAGGGGTGAATTATGAAATCAAAAAAAAATTTTGTAGGGGGTTTTACCCTCGTTGAGTTAATGGTTGTTGTAGCCATTATTGGTATTTTGGCAGTTGTCGCCATTCCAAATTTTAAAAAGTATCAGGCCAAGGCAAAAACTAGTGAGGCTAAACTTCAACTTTCCTCTCTTTACATGGCCCAAACTTCCTTTTTAACAGATTATGATACTTTTGCAGTATGTTTGGACTATATGGGATTTAATCCAGCAGCTGAAGTAACAAATAGGTATTACGTAGTTGGGATGGGAAATGAAGTTTCATCAGCAGCAATGGTTCTTACTTATAATAATGGAGGAGCACCTACTGCACAGTGCCCACTTGGAGTAGCTTCAGGAAATAGTTTTTTTCCAGCTGGTAAAAGAGTTGGGGCGACTGCTGCCATGACTGTATATTTAGCAGCAGCAAATGCTTTAAGTGATATTACTCCGACAACTTTTACAGCAGTAGCAGAAGGAGTTATTGATGATGGTCATAGAGCAAACGGAACTACCGATATTTGGACAATAACTGAAGGTAAAACTATGCAACACGATAGTACTGGTTATTAAGATTATTCTTTTGAGTGGGGCCTAAAGGGGCTCCACTCTTTTTTAGCTTTAAACTTATTGTTAATTTTTTTATAGTGATCTCCATCAAAATCTTTTCTTTCGCAGCTCTTCTTGTGACTATTTAAGCAGTTGAGATCAATTTCAGATTTTATGGCATATAGTGAATGGTGGTAGCTGCTCCTTAGTGGGTTTTCCTCTGAAAGGCTATTGTACGAAATCAGTAGCAGTTCATAAGCATCTTGAAGATTGCCTGCGCTGGCAGTAATTCTAGATATTAGAGAGGGAAGGTAGGGATACTTGCTTTTACTAAGTGGGTGGTCTTTAATTTTGTTGAAAAACTTTAAAGATCCCATGGCGTCACCAAGTTCAAAATAGTAGTGAAACCCGCCGTGAAAATTAAGCCAAAAGTTATCCGGAAAAAAATGAACACCACGGTCATATAGCTTTTTAGCGCCAATATCGTCATCTTTAATGACAGAGAGGTATTGACCTCCAAAGTAGTAGAGTTGAAAAAACATGGGATCAATGGAGGAGATGGTCTCAAATCGAAGATACATCCAAGAATTTGAATCTTTCTTTTTATAGTGGTCAATATCAGAATCTAGCAGCGTTTGGATCCATAGTAGCGATGAAATCATCCTTTTTTGTCCAAGATGGAAAATATTAAGAATATCTTTATTAATATTAAGGGCCCTGTTTTGCATGGTAATATTAATTGGAGGTTTTATAAGTTTTTGAGAAATTAAAAAAGATCCACCAAATAATAATATGGAAATAGAAATTGATAATAAATAAGATGAAATTTTATTTTGTAATTTTAACATATTTACATAATAATAAAGTTTTTAAACATAAGAAATTAAAAAGTGAAAATGATTGAGTTTATTGAAATAACAAAAACTTTTAGAAATGATTTTTGGGATAGGCCATTTACAGTTTTAAATAAACTGAGCTTTAAGATTGAAGAGGGATCTCTGGTTGGTTTTCTAGGTGCAAACGGTACAGGCAAGACTACATCACTTAAAATTTTAATGCAATTCATCTCTCAAAATAGCGGAAAAGTTGTATATGGTAAAAAACTGGGATCATCTTTTAGAGAGATTCTATCTAATATAGGTTTTATGCCTGAGCGACCCTATTTTTATCCCCATCTTACAGGAAGGGATTTTTTGATCTATATGGGTAAGCTAAATGATGTTAAAAAAGATCATTTAAAGATTACCATTAAGAAATGGTCAGAAAGAATGCAAGTTGATTATGCATTAGATCGAAAAATTAGAGGATACTCTAAAGGAATGTTGCAACGCTTGGGATTTATAAGTATTTTACTGCATGATCCAAAGCTGCTAATTTTAGATGAGCCTCTTTCGGGACTTGATCCTATTGGACGAAAAGAGATAAAAGATGCTTTAGAAGAGGTACACAGAGATGGAAAAAGTGTTTTTTTTAGTAGTCATATAGTCAGCGATGTAGAGGCCATATGCGACAGAGTTATTGTTATGGAGCAGGGTAGTTTAATCTATCAAGGTGATATTAATAGTTTGATCAAGCAGCATCAAAATCTGGATTTTGAAATTAATTATAGTTGTGACAATCAAGAGTTTAAAAAAGTTATTTCTCCAAATGAACAAAACAGTTTTGTGAAGACACTTGTTGAAAAGGGGTGTCTAATTAGTGAGATCGTTCAAAAAAAACCAACTCTAGAAGAGATAGTGTATAAAATAAAACAATGAAAAATGAACTAATTAAAACATTTATTGTTACGAAATATACTTTTGTTGAAATTTATAAAAGTAAAATTTTAATCAATATCGTTATGTTGGGTTTTTTCCTGTTGCTTGTTAGTTTTGTGGCTACAGAATTTACTTTCGGTGCTCCTCAAAAGGTCGCAATTGATTTTGGATTGGGAATTTTATCAATTGCAGCAGTGGCAATTGCAATTTTTATGGGTGTTAGTTTAGTTTCTAAAGAAATTGAAAATAGAACAGTCTATATGATTTTATCCCGGCCAATTTCGAGAGGAGCATTTCTTGTCGGAAGAATACTGGGAATGTCTGGAATTTTATTTTTAAATATATTGATTTTAGGTGTGATGAGTATTTCATTTTACCTCTATTTAGGGGGTGAATTTTCAAGCATGATTATTTGGTCTCTTCTGTTTTCTTTTTTAGAGGCTCAGATTGTTCTTTTGGTGGTAATTATATTCTCTTTAATGACAAATACGGTGATGTCTGTCATATATACAATTTTAATCTATGTCGTTGGTCACGCCATCTCAGATACCTTGGCTTCTAGTTTTGTTAAGCATTCACTCATTACTCAAAAGCTATTAAAAGCTTACTCATTTATATTTCCAAATTTTTCAAAGATTAATGTTAAGGATTATATTATCTACAATCAGACTATCGACAGTAGCTATCTTTGGAATGCGTTTTTCTATGGGGTAGTCTACTCACTGGCCCTTTTTTTTATTTGTACAATCTTGTTTAGGAAGAAAAGTCTTGATTGATCCATATTATATAATCATAACCTTTGTTACTATCTTTGGCATGATTGTAGGTAGTTTTTTAAATGTTTTAATTTATAGACTTCCTCTCGAAAAGAGTATTGTAAGTCCAAGATCTAGTTGTCCAAATTGTGGAAAATTGATTTTTTGGTATGAAAATGTACCTGTAATTAGTTATATTTTCTTGAAGGGAAAATGTTCCGATTGTAATAAACATATTTCTTTAAGATATCCATTAGTCGAGATTTTTTCAGGGCTAGCAGCTTGCTACCTGTTTCCTAAATATATTGGTGGAGATGAAATAATATTGTTTGTTTGTTATTTTTCTATTTATGCAATCTTTATAACTCACTTTTTAATTGATATAGATCATCAGATTCTTCCAAATTCTCTTAATTTCGTTCTTTTTCTTTTGTTTGTATTTTTAAGTATTAAGTTTGACAGGGATTTGTTGAAATTTATGTCAGCAGGACTTGTGATTGGAGGAGGAGGGCCGCTACTGGTGGTGTGGATATTTTATCTTATTAGAGGTCAGATTGGTCTTGGTGGTGGGGATATTAAGTTGTTTGCAGTACTAGGAATTTATCTAGGTCCTTATGTTATTTTGCAAAACATATTTGTAAGTTGCTTTTTGGGGTCAATTGTTGGAGTTACACTTATAATTTTAAAAAAAATGGATAAAAATAATCCCATTGCTTTTGGGCCATTTATTATTATAACTGCTTCAGTTCAAATATTTTTCCCTAAGATTTTATCTTTTTTAGATACTCTTTTTATTTTTTAAGTCATTGCCATGTATATATGGATTAGTGCATTAATTACTTGATAATAGGTCGTTGTTAAATGTATAATTTTAGTTACTAGTATTTAGGAACGGTTAAATGGATTTTTCGTCTTTAATTGAGTATGTAAAAGATAAGCTTACAGTAAGTCCTGGTAGGATTATTGGAATTGATATTGGTCTAAGTGCTGTTAAAATTGCAGAAGTACAAGTTTCTAAAAATAAAATAAAAATTTTAAATTTCATGTCAGAACCACTTCCGGAAGGTTGCTTGTTAGATGATGAGATACTTAAACCAGAGGAGATTACTGAAGCATTGAGAGATGCTGTAGGGAATGCTCGTCTAGGTAAAGTTATCGGTTGTATTGGTCTTTCTGGGCCTAATACTATTACAAAAAAACTGCAAGTTGCAGGAGGATCTGACGAGGAGATAGAGGATCAGGTTGCCTGGGAAGCAGAGCAATATGTCCCCTTTGGGATTGATGATGCCATAATTTCTCATGATGTTATAGGCGAAAATATGGGAGGCGGGGTTGATGTTATTTTTGCTGCAGCTAAAATTGAGATAATTAATAGTTTTAAATCAATCGCTGAGGATGCAGATATAAAAATTAAGGTAGTCGATACCAATATTGCAGCAATAGTAAATGTTTTTGAATTTGCTTTATCAAAACAATTGAGTAAATCAGATGACTCATGGTTATTTATTGATTTTGGTGCACAAAAAACAGAATTTATTATTTATAGAGCAGGTTCTATTTTATTTTCTAAAGAGATGAATATAGGTGGAATCGTAATAACAGAAGAGATTCAAAGAAAGATGGGTCTTAATTATCAAGACGCAGAAAATCTTAAGAAAAATGGTGATGGTTCTGGAAATCTTCCAGAAGAGGTTGAGATAATTGTTGAAGATGTAATGGAGGCTTTTTTTGCAGAGGTCAATAAAACGTGGGATTTTTATGTAACGTCAACCTCAGATGAGGAGATGGCGGGCATATATCTAACTGGCGGAGGTGCCCTTATTCCAGGTTTAGTTGAAGGTTTGGAAGCAATTTTTGATACAGAAGTAGAGGTTTTTAATCCATTTGATTATATTGAATTTGATAAGAAAAACATTCAAGGCAAAAATCTACATACTGCAATGTATACAGGGATCGTTGCTTTTGGCTTGGGAATTCGGCGGGATAATTAAATGTTCAAGATAAATTTAATTGAAAAGAAAGAAAAATTTAAAATGCCAGTTATTTTTGGTATTGATTTTGCTGCAATTAATTGGCCTCTACTTATAATAATTTTAATTATAGGGAATTTTCTTCCGAGCCTTATTCTTTACCCACTATGGGAGAGTTCTAATGATGAGATTAATAAGCAAATTAAGCTTCTCAATGCTAAACATAGAAAAGTTTCAAAAGAGGTAAAAAGTCAACAAAGTG
>DAOVTR010000338.1 GCA_030633015.1 Bdellovibrionales bacterium | reverse complement strand
AGATATGGATTATCTCCATGGCCATGATTTGTAACATCTACCACTTCCGTAATTTCAGGATATTTTTCTTGAACCATTCTTTCAACACCATCTTTTGTTTTCTCTTGTTCACCAGCACAACCTTGGCACCCACCAGTAAGTTTTACGTACACTTTATTGTCTTCGACATCAACAAGTTCAATGTTTCCCCCATGAGACATTAATGCTGGTCTTACTTCATTATCAAAAAGTTCTTCTATTTTTCTTCTCATTAACTTGCTCCTTAACTAATGCATTTAAATTTGCTAAAAAATATTATGAAATACTCTTTACCTAAAAAAATTCTGATTGTAAAAAATAGAGCGCTTGGTGACTCCATTCTTACACTGTCTGCAATTTCATACCTTAGATCTGCAATTCCTGATGCTCACATTACGTATGGAACGCCATCTTGGGTCTATCCCATGTATAAAAATCTAAAAAGTGAGGCTAACTCTGTTGTTTCACTAGATTTTTTAGGTTTTAGGCCGGTCTTATCACTTATTGGATTTTTTAAAGAAAAGAAGTTTGATGCAGTTATTGAGCTGCATCAAAGAGGTAGTTCAAGTAAAGTTTTGCGATTATTCTCGATTATATTCAAATATAAATATTTTTTTCATAATCATAATTTACTTGAAAATAAAGATAGTTTTGTTTTGGATCAGGGAAAAACTAAAGCTTCCATCCAAAGAGACTTAGATTGTATTTGGTCAGTCCTTAGGTTTTATTTAAAAGATAGAGTTGGAATCTTGCCCAGTTACTTAGAACATGCTCCTCAATTAAGTCTAAATAAAGATTTGAAAAGAGCTTCTGGAATTATATTGGGGGTTGTTGCAACAAGAAAAACAAAAATGTGGCCACTGGAGTACTATAAAAGATTAGTTGATCTGATTTTAAAACGCCATCCCAATATTGCCATTACAATACCTGTTTCCAAGGGAATTGAAGATCAACTAATTAAGGCAAGGTTAGCAAGTTTACGAATAGACCGAAGAGTCGAGTTTATTGAGGAGTCCTTAGAAAATTTGCCAGCTGCGCTTGCAGGTCATAATTTATATATTGGAAATGATACAGGACTGAAACATTTAAGTGCTGCCCTTGGAATAAATACCTACACTTTTTTTGGCCCAGAAGATCCACTTGAGTGGCACCCATACCATGAAGATTTTCATAAATACTTTTTTATTGAAAATTTAAGCTGCAGAACTGAAACAGCACACTTTTGTGGTAAATCAATATGCAAAAATATGATCTGTCTGGATCAATTTGTCCCAGAAGAAGTCTTTAAAAAAATAGAAAAAGATATTTTCTAATCTTTATATTATCAATGTTTTGGTTTGTGATTGTGTATTATTATGCTGCATCTCTGGTGACATGGAACAGTTTAATACTTTATTTCAAAAATCAACCATGGCCCTTTTGTTATCGCCACCAGCGACGGGAAAAACGTCCTTGATAATCGATATTTTTAAACAAAAAATTCAAAAAGTGATCTATATCTCTCCATTAAGGGCCCTTGCAGAAGAGTTTTATATGCGAGTGAAGAAGTGTGGAGAGGTATATATTGTAAGTAGTTTTAGTGAAAGTAGAGTTAAAGTTAAAAAATTCAAAAATAGTAAAAATGCCTTAATTATAATTACTCCAGAGTTGATGGACAGTGATCTGTTTTGGATTATTTATATTCAGTCCCCCTTAGTTGTAGTTGATGAGTTTCATCTTTTTTTTTATTGGAGAAGTTTTAGGCCTGTTTTATGGGAGACTTGCATGGGACTGGCCAATATTGACGCAAGGGTTTTGGCATTGAGTGCAACGTTTTCTAAAGAGCTTCTGTTGCAGTTTGAACATGATTTTCTATTAGGAATGAACAATCTTTATCTGATGGATTTTGGTAATCAGAAATTAAAAAATTATCCCATTATTAATAAAACATTTTCGAATAATGGTCTTGGTAAGAGAGTACTAAATAAATATTTAATTTTTGAGTTGTTTGAAAAATTTAATGGAACAATCTTATATTTTTGTAGGTATAGATCAGAAGTCGATATTTGGCTTAAATTTTGTAAAAAAAATAATATTAATGCAATTGGTTGTGTTGGAGGAGAGTCATTAGAGTTTTCGAGACAGTTAAAAAAACGACAAGATATTAAATGCATTTTTTCAACAATTGCGTTGAGTCATGGAGTAAATCTACCTATGATAAATAAAATATTTATTTCGTATAATGTTGAAAACCATGATTTATATATTCAAATGGTTGGACGTGGAGGAAGAAAAGGTGAGAAGTTTGAACTTTATTGTACTAATCAAGAAAAGATAAGCAATATTTTTATGAAGTTATACGATTATTTTAAAGTTTTTATGTTAAATATAAAAATTACATTATTGTGGGAGTTTAGATCGTATGATTACTAAAGTTGAGGGGATAGTTTTATCTAAAATAAAATTTCAAGATAGAAGTCAAATTATCTCCTTATTGCTAAGAAATGGTAAAAAAATACGCGTTATTTTTTATGGTGGTCTTGGTGGAGGGCCTAAAAAAAAATCGTCAGTTCTAGAGTTGGGCCATTTAATAAAAGTGGAATTAAATAGGAAATCAAAGCCAACTGATATTTTTACTGCGAAAGAGTGGGTGCTTGGTTGGTCTTATAAAAATATTAGAAACTCATATCAAGATTATTATTTTCTCTGTTTTTATTTAGAGTTAATTACGAAAATGGCAACAGAGGAAAATCTAGAGGAAAGTTATGCATTTGAAGATGAAACATCTGAAGGACTTTTTAGAGTTTTAAGTAATGCTATATTTTTTTTAGAAGAGAAGAGTGGAGATAAAATTGAGCAAGTTTATGGACACTTAATTCTTTTCTTGGCTAAATTATCACTTGATCAAGGAATTACTCCTGAGCTTAATCATTGTGTACTTTGTGATTCAGCCATTTTGGGTATT
>DAOVTR010000388.1 GCA_030633015.1 Bdellovibrionales bacterium | reverse complement strand
CCAATACAATAAAAAAAATTGGAGCTTTTACACACAAAAAAATAAATCCAGATTCAATTAAATTATCAGTGTGGAATGTATTTAAAGGAAAAAAAGAGAACTGGGGAGCTGAGTTTAAAAAAATATCACAAAAGTCAGACCTTATACTAATTCAAGAGGCTTCACTAAACAGTAGTATGCAAAAAACGTTTAGTGAAAGTAATAAGTTTGAATATTCTTTTGCGGAATCTTTTCGTCCAATAAATGGTCAAACACCAACAGGTGTTGCAACAGCTTCAAAAACAGGGTCTGTTAAAAATTATGCTGTAAAGAGTGACGCTACTGAGCCTTTGCTAGGAACTCCTAAACTGGCCATAATTTCACAATATCCAGTAAAGGGAAGTTCAGAGAATCTGATGGTTGTAAATATTCATGCAATAAATTTTGTGTCAGCCAAGAAGTTTATTAATCATATAAAAAAGACTCTCGAATTTGTTAAAAATCATAATGGCCCTGTTGTCTTTGCAGGAGATTTTAACACTTGGACATTTAGAAAGTCAGTCAAATTAGATAAGCTAATGAGGGAGAGTGGCCTAAAAGAGGTGATGTTTTCAAACGATAAAAGGCATAAGGTTATGGGGCATGCTTTAGATCGAGTATTTATAAATAATAAATTAGATTATAGATCATCAGAAGTTTTACACGGATATACAGGCTCAGATCATAAGCCAATTCAAATTGAACTTTTTGTTAAGTAGGTGAATATTTTTTATATTTTTTTAATTCATTAATTTTCATTTCAGAAATAATTGTTTTTAATTTATAGGTAGCATACAGGGCTTGTGTGCTTTTTTTAGGAAAGTATCCTAATGATAAGCGATCTATTATTGTTGATCGATTATCAATTTTTTTTAGGATTTCATTTTTAATATCATCTAGCTCATCTCTTGCATCTTGAAATGAACAATTATTAGAATCTAAATTTTTAAATTCTGATATAATTTCTTTAATGTCATTTTCATTAAGATTTTCTTTTTTGAAATAATTTAAAAGTTTTTTTACTGTAAATATGGAGTTAATTGCAGTAGGTCCTACTACAATTCCACCTGTAATAAAAAGTTGGGTAATTAACTTTGGAACTGAAAATCCAAACCCTGTTGCACTTAGATAACTAACTAGACTTAAACTTAAATAGGAAGTTAGTGGTATGAATCCACCAAAAGCCAGAGTTCTTGCAAGGTCAAAATTTTTCTGGGTATCTTGTGCAATTTCTTTAAACAATTTCTCATTATATTGATCAGTAGTTAACTGGGATTGTGCTTTTTCTAATTCTATTTTTAAATCATTGTTATTGTTTGGGATATAATCCAGACAAGTTGCAAATGAGTAGTTGTTTATTAATATAATTACAAAAAATATGACTACTTTAAAAAAAGCATTTTTCATGTTTATAACTCCTACAAATTAAAACGAATATAAGTGATTAATAACAAGCATTAGCGCTATGCGGCAAGAAGAAAACTTTTATTTGTAATATTTATAGAAACAAAATAGATAGATTATGATTTTAAATGTTTAAATAGTTCTTCAAGGCCTTTTTTATGTTTCTTTACTACTTTTCTATTTTTAGTTTTAGTCTCGGGGATAACTTTACTGTCTTTGATTTTTTCTTTTTTAACTATTTTTGTATTGTCCGTTTTTTTGGATATCTCACTGTCTTTAGCGATACTTACTTTGATCGTGCGTCCATCAACTTGAGAACCGTTTAGATTAGTTACTGCTTGTTTCGCGTGAGCTTTATTAGTCATTTGAATAAAGGCAAACCCTTTGCTTTTTTCAGTTTTTGTATCGAGGATTAGTCTGACGTAACTTACACTGCCAAATTTATTAAACATTCTTCTTAAATCATATTCATTTTTATTATAGCTTAGATTTCCAATATAAATGGTCTCTACCGATTTGTCTTTTTGAAGAGTACCTAACGTTCTTTCATTTATTGTTAGTTTTTTAGGTTTTGATTTTTTTGAATTAATTTTTTTTTTCATGATTAGGTATATAGTATGCCCCTGATAAGATCAAGGGCATAAATATTTTAAAGGTCAGCGCTACAGAACGATTTCATATACTCTCTATTGAATTTAGCAATAGCGACTATTTTTATTCCTTTAGGACATGCATCTTCACAGTAGCCTTCGTTGGTGCAATTTCCAAAACCTAGCTCATCCATGGTTTTAAGTATGCTTTGAACTCTTTGCTTTCGTTCTACTTGTCCTTGAGGCAATAGTGCAAGTTGAGTTGTTTTTGCTGCAGCAAAAAGCATGGCCGAAGCATTTCTACAGCTTGCAACGCATGCACCACATCCAATGCAGGACGCGTGATCCATTGCCATATCGGCAACAATCTGACCTACAGCAATACCATTTGCTTCTGGAGCATTTCCATATTTAATTTTAACATATCCACCAGCAGCTATGATTTTATCAAGTGCAGTTCTATCAACAGCTAGATCTTTGTGAACAGGAAAAGCACGGGCCCTAAATGGTTCAATAACAATT
>DAOVTR010000002.1 GCA_030633015.1 Bdellovibrionales bacterium | reverse complement strand
GCAGGTGGGATTGGATGAAAATGCAATTTATATGAAAAAACTATGTAGGCATGACACTGTTCCTTGTGTGGTTATTCATGATAAAATGAAAGGTGTTGTTCTCTCTCAAAATGGAATCGTTACAGTAGATGAAATTAAATTAATTACGGGAGAGTGGTATTGAAGGTTATTTTGTTTTTAATCTTTTTTATTCAAGTGATTCAGGCAAAAGAAATTACAAGTTTAAATTTAACTAATTTAAACGGTGATAAAGTTAATATTGCTATTGAGGATAAAAAAATTCTACTTTTTTTTTGGGCAACGTGGTGTAGTGAATGTAAAACAAAGCTAAAAAATGAACTGCTAACATTTGAAAAAGACAGCAGTTTAATCGTTCATACTATAAATATTGATAGTAATCTTAAAAGAGCGAAGCATTTTATCAAAAAGCAAAAATTAAAAAATTCTATTTTAAGAGATGAGAAAAGGGATCTGATTAATTTTTTGGGAATTGAAGCAGTTCCTTTCTGGGTAATTTTAAAACCAAATAAAAGAGACAAAAACTTTACACTGATTAAATCTCAAACAGGTTTTAATATGAAAAGTGTACAGAAATTTATTTCTTCATTTTAAAATTGTAATTATACTGATAGCGTAGATTTTATCTTTTTTGAATAAACCTTAATTGAGGTTAAATGTTTTTAGACAAATTAATTTATAAAATTATTATAATAGCAATTTTCAATATGGTTGTGAGCTTTGGATATTGCTTACCAATTGAATCTAATAATGCAGAATTTAGGGGAATGTGGGTAATAACTTGGGAGGCCTTTGATCCAGATTTTACGCAAAAGCAGGCCCAAGATCGTATTATCAACATTATGGATAATTTAGTTGAGGGAAATTTTAATAATGTCTTATTTCAAGTTAGGCAGGGTGGTACAGCTTATTATCAGTCGTCTTATGAATTATGGGGAAGATATATCGGGTATCGTTATCCTGGTTTTGATCCACTTCAGTTTGCTATTACTGAGGCACATAAGCGTGGAATTAAATTGCATGCTTGGGTAACTACTGTTTAAGCTCGATATAAAATAGAGGGAGCTCCTGGATTTGACAATCCGAGTTGGCTTTGTAGAGATGGTAATGGGAATCCAATGCCAAATAAACTTACACTCTCTCCAGGACTCGTTGAAGTTAGAAGTTATCTTCATAAGGTATTAATGGAGATTGTTAATAATTATGATATTGATGGACTCCATTTAGATTATGTTCGTTGGCCTGAGTTTCATACTGGAAATATTAACTCTCTAGTTGATAATAAAATTAAGCAAAGACCGTTTGATAATAGAACCCATTGGGATAAAATTCCGCTTGGTGATAAATATCTTTTTGATGAAAAACATCGTTATATTGATGGTGTTCCCAATGGGTATGATAGTTGGGGAGAGTGGTTAAGAGATTCAGTAACAATATTTGTTAAGGATTTGAATATTTTAATAAAAGAAAGTAAGCCTTGGGTTAAGTTATCAATTGCAGCTGTAGGAAAATATAACTGGGGTGGATGGAATGGATATTTTTCTTGTTATCAAGATTCGGCCAAGTGGTTTAATAAAGGATATATCGATCTACTGATTGGAATGCATTATCACTGGTACACTCCAGATGGATTTCGGAGCATTTTAGGAGGAGATTGTCCAAATTGTTGGTTTGATCACATATTGCCAGGGATAAACCGAGGTAGCTCATTTATAGTAGGTCCTGGATCATATTTACTTGAAATTAAAAAGCTATGGAATAACCACCCCTTAATTGTTGATACAATCAGAAGTTTTCCGTGGATTTCTGGAGTGAGTTTCTTTAGTTATGAGAGTTGGGAGCGCCAAAATTATTGGAAGAGAGCAAAAGATAGTTTCTTTAAATAATTTTAACTACAATATTGATTTAGATTAGTATAAATTAAGCTAAATTTATTAAAAATTCTTGACTGGTGGGTATATGCCCATTAGACTCCTTCCCACAACCGGGTTACGTATGAAATGTACACATGGTTTGAAAAGTGTTGTGTTATTTGCACTACTTATGGCGTTTAGTTGTAATAGCGATAGTCAAAAATCATCACCAACAAACGCCACATATTCTAAGGCGCAATTGCTATTTTTTGTAAATCCAACAGGTAGGCCCTGTATTATGCAGCAAGAAATTTTAGATTCCATTCATGAAAACATAGATCCTATTGTAGATGTAAAACAAATTTCAACCGCCAATCCAAGTGATAGACAGTTTTTTTATGATCATGGAGTACGCTCTCTTCCACTTATTATTTTAATTGATAAAAAAGGGAACGTTGTAAAGAGATTTACACCAGGAATTCAAGATAGTAGTTATCTGTTAAATATTATTACTAGTTGTGACTGTTAGGAATACTGATGGAGACTACGAGCTATCTATTTTCATTTATTGCCGGATTAATTAGTGTAATGTCACCATGTGTTTTGCCCGTAATCCCAATTATTGTAACTGGTAATAAAAATGATTCAGTTTTAAGGCCACTTTTAATTGTGTTAGGTCTTGGAATAACTTTTGTCATAATGGGTGTACTTTCTACTCTTTTTGCTCACTTGTTTGCTCCTTACATGCAATCTTTTGAAAAAGTTGCAGCAGTCATTATTATTATCTTTGGTATTTTGTTTTTGTTTGATCTTAATATTTTTAAAAAATTAACAGTTTTTAATAAGATAAATTACAATGGCAAAGGAATTTTTTCCGGTCTTATTTTAGGAATGACCTTAGGTCTAATATGGATTCCATGTGTTGGTCCTGTATTAACCAGTATACTGGCAATGGTTGCAACGACTCAAGATCTAATTCAGGGCCTTGTATTTTTACTAATTTATACTATAGGGTTTTCTATACCTCTACTACTGGCAGCCTATTTTGCTCATTTTTTCAGAGAGAAAATGAAGCTGTTTAAGCAAAATCCACTAATCATTAGAGTTATTAGTGGAAGTGTACTTATATTGTTTGGTATTTATATTCTAATCTGGGGAATGATTAGTTTTAGTTTATGATAAGGAGTTTTAATGTTTAAGGTATTATCCGTTATTCAAAAAAAATTAGTTTGGTTTATTCCTCTTGCTATGATGTTAGGATTTCTGTTTGGAAACTTTTTTAATGTTTCTAATTTGAAAATGCTTATTGTTCCAGTTACCTTTTTAATGATCTATCCCATGATGGTAACTTTAAATCTGGATGCTATTTTTAAAAAGCAAAATTATAAATTACAGATTATTACCCAGTTAATTAATTTTATATTAGTACCAGCATTAGCATTTTATCTTGGAAGATATTTCTTTTCTGGAGTAGCTCCTGAATATGCACTATGGGCAGTAGGTCTATTTTTAATTGGAGTTCTACCAACTTCAGGTATGACAATTTCTTGGACTGGATTTGCTAAAGGAAATAAAGAGGCAGCTACTGTAATGGTAGTTCTTGGGCTAGTTGTTGGATCAGTTTTAGCTCCTATCTATGTAAAATCAATTATGGGTGCTACTATTAATGTGGATATGCTTCATATGTTTAAGCAGATTGGGATTTTTGTTTTTATTCCTTTGGTTACAGGTATTACAACTCAGAAAATTTTACTTAAAAAATATGGTAAGGAGAAATGGAACAAGTCTATTAAATTAAAATTTCCACCTTTTGCAGCAATTGGAGTGGTGCTTATTGCGTTTTTAGCAATTTCGTTGAAGGCAAAAAGTCTTGTGGCCAATCCAGACCATATTTTGAAAATGGTTATTCCTCTGTTTGCTTTTTATCTGTTTAATTATG
The DNA here is from genome assembly GCA_030633015.1 of Bdellovibrionales bacterium. Next base: position 15,961 of record DAOVTR010000002.1, on the reverse strand, counting down.
TTTTTTTAACAATTGTAGGAAAGTTACTATTTAAAAGAGAAGACGCTGTTGCCATGGTTTTTGGAGTGGTAATGAGAGATCTTTCTATTGCACTTGCTATTGCCATAACTGCATTTGGAAAAGAGGGAAGTACTGTTGCTGTTATAATTTCTCTTGCTTATGTTTTACAGATGCAAACAGCAGCTTGGTATATTAAATCTTTAGAGTTTTTTGAAAATAGAAATGTTCTTGGTTATATTTTAAAACCTGTGAAAGCTATTTATTGTAATGTTTCAGTATTTATTTTAGGAAAGAAACAGAAAAGTTAATTTATTTCAGGCTTGCTCTTTATAAAGTAGTTACCACCTTTAATATTTAATGCCTGACCTTTTACAATGGTTTTAATTATTTTCTCTCTTGTTTTATATAATATTCGCTGAATTGTGGAGCTTGAGATATTCATGTGTTTAGCAGCTTCTGATTGTGACATATGACAGCCATCAACTAGTCTTAGTGCTTCAACTTCATCTTTTTCAAGTGTGCATACTTCAAGTTCTGATTTTTTTCTACCCTGAGGAAGATAGAACCATTCCGTAAAATCAAATTCAATACAACGACATTTTGTTTTAAATAAATCATTAGACATTAAACAATCTTATTGGTTTAGGATATTTAATGTCAATATTTGATCATAAATTGGAATTAATTACTTATTAGAATCTATAACCTAGGCCAATTCCCCAAGATAAATTGAATTGATCTAAGGTATTTATGATTGCACTATTTTCTTTTAGGCCCATGTATAGTGCTCCGAGGTTAAAATTAAAATATGTTGCTGACCGATCACATTTTTGATTAGAGACAATTTCATTAATTAAAATACTACCACCAAATCTGGCAAGTCCCATCATGCCAATATTGTTATTTGTAGAGCGTCCTGCGCTGACCTCTAGATATCCATAGGACCGGTTAACCCTTACGGACCCTCTGCCAAAAAAAATAATTGGTCCGCCCATTAGGTATCCGCCATTTATTGGTGGCATTTTTTCAACGTAACTAAATTGAGTGACTGTTTTTGAGTAATATATAGAGTGATAACCAGAGTTTGCCACAATCCCAAAATTAGTTGATTTAAGATCGCCGAGTCCAAGAGTTAGTCTTGTTCCAGACATATATCCAAGTCTATTGAATTTAACTCCAGAACTACCAGACTCTGCTGTAATACCTATTATATCTAGATCAAGCTGTACCCAACTACCTTTATCTTCTTTTATAAAGGATTCAATCAAAAATGTTATGGCGTAGCCTACCCAGGCAAAAATTACTACGAGACCAATAATAACAAACAGTATTGCTGCATCGTCACCACTACTTCCTCCCAAATTTGATATTTGGAAAGAGCCACTAGATTCTTGGGACATGGTTTTTTCCACAATTTCACATATATCTTTTGTATTTTTCTGGTTTTGATTTAGTAATATTTTTTTTATCTTTATATTAGGGCTATTTTTACTCAACAATATAACGTTATCCATCTGATTTTTTGAAATTTCAACAAGTTTTAAATTATTTGTAGAATTAATTTTAATATCATCAAGAGTATTTCTAGCAAACGCATTTAAAGAAAAAAAATATATTATAAAGATGGTTTTTATTTTAAATGATATCATTTATATATAAATTATGAATGATAGTTGACTAAATGACATCCTTATTAAATAAGCAAGATACATGTTTTTCCTCATTTACATGCATTTCTTATTAAACTAAAATTAATTATATTTTATATTAATGTATTTCAAAGGACTTATAATGTTTGAACGTCTTAGTATTCGGTGGAAAATTCTTTTAGTATCTATCATTCCTTTAATTGTTCTCTCTGTAGCACTTACAATTATGTTTGGAGCTAAGAGGCAATCCTACGCAGATCAAGAGATTAAAACATTTAAAGCTCAAGAGCTTATAAAGATTAAAAATGGTCTAAAAAATTATGTTGATATTGCTTATGAAACAGTTGATTCAGCTTATAAGCTTGCTTCAGAAAATGAGTATCTGGAACAAAGGTATGGAAAGCAATTAACAGACGTTATAGATATTGCACAGCTTATGATTAATGACGTAATTCAAAAAGAAAAAAATGGGGAGCTTACTACGGTGGAAGCTCAGATGCTTGCAGCTAGTAAAGTAAAAGCTTTGCGATATGATGGAGGCAAGGGATATGTTTGGATAAACAATATGAAAAGTCCTTTTCCTAGGATGATTATGCATCCAACTGTTCCGGCCTTAGATGGAAAAATATTAGATGACACCAAATATAACTGTGCATTAGGAAGAGGTGAAAATTTATTTGTTGCTATGAAAAATGTTTGTGCAAGAGCAGGCGAGGGATTTGTAAACTATCTTTGGCCAAAGCCAACAACGTCAGGCTTAACTTCAGATCAACCGAAACTTTCATATGTTCGGTTAATTCCAGAATGGCGTTGGGTAATAGGGACAGGAATATATGTTGATGATGCAGTAAGTGACGCTATAGGGAGGATTAAAAGAAATATTAAAAATATGAGATATGATAATAAAACAGGATATTTTTGGATTAACGATATGTCAACTCCATTTCCTAAAATGGTAATGCATCCAACTGTCCCAGCACTTGATGGAAAAATTTTAGATGCAGAAAAATATAACTGCGCCCTTGGTAAAAAAGAAAATCTTTTTGTGGCCATGAGAAATATTAGTTCTGAAAAGGGAGAAGGCTTTGTAGATTATCTTTGGCCAAAACCAACAAAAGATGGACTGACAGCAGATCAGCCTAAACTATCTTATGTAAAACTCTATAAACCTTTAAATTGGGTAATTGGAACAGGAGTATATATTGATACAATTGATGAGGCGGTAGCTGAAAAAACAAAAATTGTTAACAGTCAAATTGGGGGGGCAATTGTTCAGGTTGTACTCGTCGTTGTCACCAGTTTACTAATTATTATTTTGATATTATGGTTTTTTACGGGCAAGATAACTTCTCCTATTATTGAAAGTGTAAATTTTGCTCATAAGATTGGGCTTGGTGATCTAAGAGCGACAATCAGTGTTAAGGGACTAGACGAAGTAGGAAAATTGGCACAATCTTTAAGAGATATGTCCACAAATATTAGAAATTTAATTATTAATATATCTAAAAGTAGTCAGAATGTTGGCAGTTCTTCAGAACAGTTAACATCTACAGCTCAAGTTTTAACTGATGGAGCTGATGAGATGAGTGATCAATCGCAAACGGTTTTTCAAGCGTCAGAACAGATTGTAGGAAATATTAATAAGGTGTTTGTTATAGTTGAAAAAATTACCGACAGTTCAACAGTGATTGCGTCGACAGCAGAAGAGATGGCATCAAATATGATTACTGTTTCCACTTCTGTTGAAGAGATGACATCTTCTATTAATGAAGTTGCAGGAAATACTGTTAATGCAACAAAATTTGCTGAACAGGCAACTAATAGGTGTAAATCTTCAAACGATAATGTTACTCAGTTGAGTTCATCAGCATCAGAAATTGGAAATATTATAAAACTTATTTCATCCATCGCGGAGCAAACAAACTTGCTTGCAATTAATGCAACCATTGAGGCTGCTAGGGCCGGGAAAGCAGGTAAAGGATTTGCGGTTGTTGCTAATGAAGTACAAGACCTTGCAAAGCAAGCAGCGGCTGCTTCAAAAGGAATTGCCAATCAATTAGAAGGACTGCAAAAAAATACGACAACCGTAGTTCATGATGTGAAGGATATTTTAGATATTAATGAAAAACTGTATGAAATTACTTTAAATATAACCTCTGCAGTTGAGGAACAGGCAGTTACGACAGAAGACATTGCCAAAGCAATTGCCGCAACATCTTCAAGTGCTTCAGTTGTTTCAAAAAGCATTCAAGAGTTTTCAGTAGATATTGAACAAGAGATATTAAATAATGTTAAGATTGCAGCTCACGAAGCGAGTGAAATTAGTAAAAATATTAATAGCATTAAAGACTCCTCAGTAAAGGTTGCAGATGGCACGAAAGTCATAGCAGATGCTTCAGAAGATTTGGCAAAAATGTCAATAGAGCTAAATGATCAGGTTGATAAGTTTAATATGTAATTAATTAAAATGGTGAATCACCAAGATCCTGATAGGGAAGATCATACAGACTAATATCATAAAAGTATGTTCTTCCCTTATATTCATAAGAAAAACATCCATCCTTACTTGCACTAATATTAACACCTGAACTATAATATTTATGATCATCAAAATCTCTCACAGTATTAAAATCTGCGATTGGTGAGAAAACCATATCAAGAACACCGTCATGATTATTGCTACCTATAATATTTCTAGTATAGTATCTTTTTTGAGTATATCGATTATCAAGAAGTTCTCGAGTGTCTCTTTTTAACATTTGAAGTTGTTCAGCCGTATGATAGAGCATTCTAAGTTGTGGTTCATCAAATAATTTTTCATACAACGTTTTTTTGTTATCAATAATGCTTAGATATTTGTCCCAAATATTATTAGGAATAAAAAAATGGTTATGTCCCATATCTGGAAAAAATATAAAATCAGCATAGGTTAGCTTTAATGCTTTTTCGATATGTTCGGTAATGCTTTTAATAAATCTAACAGAAACAACAGAACGCTCCTCTGAGTAGGAAAGTGGAGCAACGATTTGATTTTCAGTTGGATCAAAGTAGAATCTTCCTTTTAATCGTTTTCCACTATTATAAGTTTTATCAAAAAGATCCTTCATTTGATTAAAACTGAGGTGCCACGAAAAATCATCCCCGTACACAAATTCTTCATCAGCAAGTGGAGCCTTACATCGATTTTTAAGGCTATTTGCATAAAGGTAATTTAGGTTAATAAAAGTGATGATAATTGCGATTACAAATAAATATTTTCTCATGGCTCTCCCTACAATGTTTTCTTCTTATGATCTTTAAAATAAATTAATTTGGGGAGTATTACCAGTTTTGTGTAAAGTATTCCCAGCTCCCACCAACCATCTCTCGTGCTTCAAAAACATATGGCGTTTCATACCAAAGGGAGACATTAGAATTTTCTTGATCTAATACAAAAGTTCCTTGATCTGTTTCAATAAGTAAAATTGCATGCATGTAAAACTTTGTTTTATGCATTACAGTTGCGATTTTTAAAGCTGCACGATCGATTCCATGACCAACAAGTCTTCTTCTTTTTTCAAGGGCAAAATCTTCGCAATCACCCATTCCTGACTCTGGATAACTCCAGTACTCTTCAACTCCATATTGAACTTCATCAAATTCAAATAGTATTTCACTGTTTACATTTTGATTGACCTCTATAAGCAGATTTTTAAGTTTGTTATTGTATGAGATTATTTCACTGCCGGTGAGGTCGCATTCTCCCAAATTACGATCACAAAACAATTGGTAAGATGGGTTTGATGATTTTGTTTTATAAATTTCAATATCAAGATTAAGACTTTGAGAAAAAGATTTAATTGAAAAAAGTAAAAATAGTAAAATTAATATTTGCTTCATAATTTAAAATTAGTATAGAAAACTTTTTTAGCATTAGCATTTAAATGAATTTATTACATGGTTTCTTTGGTTTATGACGCAAACCTACTGAAGAATTTATTTTATATTTCACAGGAAGTTAGTCTAACTAGTTAAAATTGAACATCTTCTTGTCCTGATTTATTTTGTATATAATGTGTAGTTATTACTAGGAGTGTAGTGTGAATAGTTTTCAAGTGTTATAAAGTTTTTACATTATCTTGAGGGAGAGAGTGTTAATGAAATTTTTTGTGCTGATTTCAATACTTATAAGTATTGTTTTTTTTCAAGTATTTTGCTCAGATGAGCTGAACAGAAAATCAAATTTATCTCTGTTTAATTATTCAGAAAATATTTTTTTTAAGGTCAACGATCCTCGACGGTTTGGTGTAGAGATTGAGTTCGGCGGTATTAATTCATATGATACAGCAAAAATTTTACAAACTTATTTTGGAGGAACTCTCTCTATTTCCAAAAGAGAAATTCTTGTAGGGATAGATAATATCTCAAAAAATAGTGATCAGGTTTATAAGGTTGTTGAAATAGATGATTATGTGGTGAATGGAACTTCCTTAGGGGATTTAAAAGTTATAACTGAATTTAATGAAGAATCATCTATTATTGACTTGGCCAAGGTTAAAAAAGTCACAGAAGTTATTACCCCACCATTAAATGTTAGCAAACTTTATGAACTTGATCGAATGGCAATGGTTTTAAGACAGCATGGCGCTAAGGGAACCCGAAATGATTTGGCAGTAGGGATTCATGTAACATGTGAATTAAATAACGGTGTAATCAAAGATGAGTTAAGTCTTCTATTGGTGGATCTTCTCAGAAATATTATGTCTAATAAACATTGGAAGGAAAATCAATATTATTTAAATATTCCAAATTCTAGAGCAAAATACCTTACTCCTTATTCTGATGGATTTATGAAAAAATTACTTAATCCTAACTATCGTCCAACCATGGATGAACTTTACGATGATTTTATATACAGACAAACTTTGGAGTTATTAAATATTTCAGAAAGTTCCTTTGCTTGGACTAGGCCCATTAATGAAGTGAAAAAAATTGTACTTTCTAAAAAAGAGATATTGATCCCCGAAGTTGTAAAGTTCTCTCCGATTAAAATCACTTCTCTTCTTATTGCTGCGAGACCAAATGATTATATGAGTAAAATATTTGGTGAAATTGAAGAGTGGATTAAGCCAGGGCCGGTTGTCGAATTTAGACAGTTTAACAACGATTTTAAAATATCTTCTGCAGTTAAGAGTGCACTCGGGCTTTTAAGTGTTACTGAAGATTTTGGGTCCATAGCTCAAGATGAGTTCGTAGAAGAAATTACAAATATAAAAATAGAAACATTAAGAAAAGTTAGAAGTTACCTTAAAAAAAATCCTCAAGAGACATATGTTTTTCGTTATCTGCTTTCTTCGCAGAATTTAAGCAGTGATTTAGATTGGAAGAGTATTATAGATTTATATGATGATGAAAATATTTTATTAGGTTATCTTCCAGAAGAAAAACATGGAATGAAGCCACTCATTTTACCTGGAGAAAGTGTTGTCTTTCATAGAAGGCCTCATCATCGTTTTTCTATAATGGGTAAGTATAATCCAGCAATTATTAATCACAGTATTGCTCAGTCACTTGAGCATAAATATCTTGAATATCGCTTTTGGGATAAATATGTTCCAGGTAGTATGCCAGAGACATATTTATTAAATGATATTTTAAACTCTATTTATTCAACAGAAGAAATTATTAAAAAAATTAATCTGCAGTTTCCAAACGGCTGGGTAATGAAGGGAGTTTTTGATTTAGCAACAGAAAAACATTTGATTACAAATGAATTAGATGTTTTAAGTGAAATTGCAAACTATAAAAATAGTGATTTTGATGAAATGTATGCCAAATTAAAAAGAGAGATGGCCGGATCAGATATTGAAGAAATAATAGATCTTATAAAATCTCATCCTAATTATTATGGATGGAAGCTTACAAATTTTTTTAATAAACCCAAAGAAGTTATTTTACAGCAAAAAGTCGAAATCGCACGGGAATTTCGAGTAGAAGTTATCGCGGGTTTTGTATTGGGAAAAGGAACAACATTAGATCGATATGCTTATCTTCAAAGCGAAAAAGGAGAGATGGCATTAAAAAGGGGGTCTTTCAATATCTCGTTAAGTCAGGATGAAACTTTAACAAGAGTGGAGAATTTTGCTCAAGAGATTATTGACAGACTCCCTTCAAATTTAAAAACAACTCCATTTGCGTTGGATGTTGCTGTTTTAAGGGATGGATCACTTACTTTGATTGAGTCAAACCCTGGGGGTAATTCAGGATTTCTTGCCTATGAAGATAATTCGGTGAAGGTGTTAAATGATTTTTTAAAAAATTACCCTGAGTTGGAGCGCACCGGCCAGGTTAATAAAGGAATGAGTGACCTTGAACAGCTTAGGTTTATAAAAAACAGTTTAAAGGAATGGAATATTAATCAATTAGATATTCCTGATATGGTTTTTTTAGATAATATTATCACAGATAAAGATTTTTCTGCGGTAACACATAATAAATATAAAAAAGTTAATAGAGTATACAAAAGAGTTAAAAGTTCTGGTTGTCTGAAAAGTAGTATGGCCCTTTTAAATATTAAATAATTTTAACTTGGATAGAATTTGTTGAGCTCTCCTTAAAAAGTTTTCCTGTTCCCCTTGTTATTACAATTTTCTCACCAGATTTTAAACCTAGTTTTTCTTTAATTAGTTCAATCACTTCACATTGAAAATCTTCTTGATCATTTTTTGGGTTATCAATAAGAAATGGACTTACTCCCCAATACAGACACATTTTTCTTGCAGTTTTTACTTTGTAAGTCACTCCTAAAATAGAAGTTCTAGGTCTAAATAAGCTCGATTTTAGACATGATTTTCCACTGACAGTAATAGCAACAATTCTTTCCACCCCAATTTTTTCTGCAATTCTAGAGGCAGAATACATAATTGCTTCTTCAACTTCTACCATATTACCACTTGAGGTTTGATGTTTATAAATTTTATGTTTTTCTGCTTCTTCTACAATCTTATCCATCATTAAAACAGTTTCAACTGGATAATCTCCATTGGCAGTTTCTCCACTCAACATAACTGCATCTGTTCCATCCCAAATAGCGTTAGCAACATCAGAGGCTTCCGCTCGGGTGGGGCTTGAATTAGTAGTCATGGTTTCAAGCATTTGAGTTGCCGTGATTACTGGAACTTTAGCTGCATTACAAAGCATAATAATGCGTTTTTGAATTGATGGAACTAAATGGTTTCCTAGTTCCACTCCCATGTCTCCTCGAGCAATCATGATAACGTCACTAGCCTCAATAATTTCTTCAATATTTTCTATGGCCTCTGGATTTTCAACCTTTGAAATAATAGGTATGTTGGCATTTCTTTCTTTAAGAAATTCTCTAACTTCATCTATATTTTGTCTATTTCTTACAAACGAAAGAGCGCAATAATCCACATCATTTTTTATTCCAAATTCTAAATCTGATTGATCTTTTTGACTGAAACTTGATGCAGATACTTTTGTATCTGGAAGATTTATCCCTTTATTAGATTTGAGCAATCCTCCAACATCAATTTTTACAATTAAATGGTTGTTAGTTTTTCCTGTAACCATTCCAACAATAAGTCCATCATCAAATAATATTCTGCTTCCAATATCACAATCATCAGCAATTTTTTTATATACCGTTGGAATGAAATTATTTTTTATATCCTTATTTTTTTCTTTTAATCCAAGATACCATACTTCATTTTTTTTTAATTGAAGATTCTCTTCTAATTTATCTACTCTTATTTTTGGTCCCTGAAGATCCATTAAAATAGCAACCTCTCTATCATACAAATTTTTTGAAGCTTGCCTGATATTTGTAATAGTTTTTTTATGTGTATCGTAATCTCCATGGCTCATATTTAATCTGGCAACATTTACTCCTGCCAAAATTAATTTTTCAAGAGTTTTGGTGTCCCATGATTTTGGGCCAATCGTTCCAATTATTTTTGCTCTTCTTGTAAAACGTCTTACGTGTTTTTTAGTAGTCATTTTTCTCTCTTGATAACGTGTTAAATCATTTCGTATTTATGTTGTAATAACTTTACCATATGTGATAAAAACAGTTCATGGATACAATAAAAAAACTTACTGATAAACAGTTGAAAGAGCAGTTAAACAAATATAAAGGACTTGTTAGTGAAAATCCGACTGATCAAGATCGTAAGATATTGCAGCTTTTAGAAAATGAGCGTGAAATTAGAAGGGAAATTTCCAGACGAGATGAGATGGAGTTAAGGATAAATATTAAAAATTTTGAAAATCAAAATAAGCAAGATTTGCTAAAGTCATCTAGTATTTATGAAGATGAACAAAACCACGTAACAGAAGAAGAAATTATTCCAATTAAAAAGACCAACAAATAAATATCACTAAATTAGTATGTACTGCCTATTAATTTAGGCAGTAATATTTCAAGGATCACATCAAATAGCTGTGATATCAGACGTTTATCATTTTTTTGTTTATATTTTTTTCAAATAGCCGATAATATTAGTATAGAACTATAAACTATTAATAGAGAGTAAAAAATGAAATCTTCACTAATTGTATTGCCACTTTTGTTTGTTTTTTCTTGCGTACCTTTAGGGCACATTAATGAACTAAAAATAGGTGAAGCAGATGATAGTTTACGATCAGTTTGTCAAAATGATGAAATGGTTCAGATTGATTGTAGTTCCCAATTTGTAGGAGATAATGTTGCGTCTGCATTTATTACTAGGCAATGTCATGCGGATGGAAGTTATGAAGATAGTCAGTGCCAAATTTATAGTTGTAATACAGATTATCAAATCATAAATAACAGTTGTAGCGAAATTCCTAGAACATGCGTTGGGTTGAGTTCACAAAGTTGTGTCGTTTTAAATGGTTATGGATTACAGACTAGAATTTGTGATAACGGAGATTGGACCAATTGGAGCAGCTGTCAAATAACAAGCTGTAATAGCGGATATACTTTGACATCCTCTGGATGTAGCGCACTTACTTGCAGTGGAGATAGTTCTCAAAGTTGTACAATTGCGAATGGTACTGGGATTCAATCGAGAACTTGTAGTTTAGGTGATTGGAGTAGTTGGAGCAGCTGTGAAATTACAAGTTGTAATAGTGGATATGAAAATATAGGAGGAACCTGTAGTGCGCTTACTTGTAGTGGAGATAGCACTCAAAGTTGTACAATTGCAAATGGAGTTGGAATTCAATCGAGAACTTGTAGTTTAGGTGATTGGACAAACTGGGGTAGTTGCACCGTTGCTAGTTGTAATACTGGCTATATCAGAAGTGGTGATACGTGTATTGTAAACGTTAGTGCAAACTCAGATGCTATTGTTGTAGGATGGCAAAACACTCGTCTTGAGCAGGTTCCAACAAGCTGGATTGATACTGTTAAAAATAATTTACATATTGCTTATAATCATACTTCCCATGGTAGTCAGTTAATTACAGGTTTAAACGCTCTTGAAGGTTTTCCAGACTTTGCTAGTTTTTATAGTTGGGATGACTCTGGCAGAGATGGATACGGCCTTGATCTTGATGATGGAGGAATTGGAGGAGTAGCTGATTTAAGTCAAGGAGATAGTGAAGATGCTAATGGTGATACACCTTGGGTTCTTGCAACGAGGGCCTTTTTAAATCAATCTAATAATTATCATATAAATGTAATCATGTGGTCATGGTGTAATATCGGTGGCCATGATATGGAGAGGTATATTCGCAATATGGAAAAATTAATTGCTGAGTATAGTGAGGGGGGAACTAATTCTAGGGCCGCAGCTTATCCTGTGAAATTTATGTTTATGACTGGACATGCCAACGGTGGTGGTGAGGATGACTCTTCTGATACTCCTAATAAAATAATTCGAGCACATGTTCAGGCACATAATAGAATACTTTTTGATTTTTCTGACATTGAAAATTATGATCCTGATGGAAATTACTTTCTAGATAAGTATTTAACAGATATTTTAAATTATACTTTAGATGGATCAACTGAAAATTGGGCAACAGATTATTTTGTAAGACATTCCAATACTGAAAATTACTATCTGGTTAAAGGAACAGGAAGCTACACTGGTACAGGTAGTTGTGCTCACTCAGGGGCCGCTGGAGATGATCCAACACTAAACTGTGTTTTAAAAGGGAAAGCTTTATGGTGGCTTTTAGCTAGATTGTCAGGTTGGGATGGAGTAACTCAATAAAAATATGTTTTAATTATTTATTTTTTATAATAAAACCATAATAAAATGAGTATAGGCAGGGAGTTAAAACTAAAGTTATAATGGTTGCAAAAGCAAGACCCCACCCCATTGTTAACATCATATCAGCAAGCATTGAATCATATCCTGCGATGCCATAGGCCGTGGGAAGGATTGCGACAACAGTTGTAACCGTTGTAAGAATAATTGCGCGAAGTCTTGTTGAAGCAATCTTGGAAATATCGTAAATAAAGTTAATACTTCCAATTTTAATTTGTGAATTAAGTTTTGCCACCATAACGATTGAATCGTTGACAACTACGCCAATCATTCCAAGAGAGCCGATTATTGTAAAAAAACCATACTGAGTCATACCATGAGCAAGTAAAATCCAACTTATACTAGCAAGGGCAAATGGAATAATTGCAATTATTATAAATGGTTGCACAAGAGAGTTAAAAACTAATATTAAAATAAAATAAGTTAAAGTAATTACAACAAATATAGATAGTAGGAATTCTAGTTTTGATTCTCTGGAGTCTTTAACTTCTCCAATAAAAGAAACAATTGATGATGGGTATTTTTTTAAAATATTGGGAAATACCTTTGTTTCAAAAACCGTTGCAATATCAAGAGGTGTTTTGGTTGAACCAACTTTTAAGTCGGCATAGATCATTCCAGTACGTTTATAATTGTAGCGATTAATACTTATGGGTTTAATTTCAGTTCTTATTAAAATAACTTTTTTAAGATCAATTAGTTGCCCTCTGCTATTTTCTATTTTTATTTGAAGAAGAGAATTTAAATTTGTCTTATATTTGTCATTTACAGTAAAGATAACTTCAACTTCATCTTCTGTTTGATTGAGTTTATATATGATTGTTCCTTCAACAAATGATCTAAGCACAGTGATAAGGGATGTTGGATTTATACTAAGTCTGACAAGTTCTTTTTGATTTAATTCAAAAATGATTTCATCTTTTTTAAGGGGTCTTTCAATTTCTACATCGGCCAGATTAGAATTTTTAACTAGTTTATTTTCAAGTTCTTTTAAGATATTATCTCTATAAGTGTTATTGTTTTCTTGAACCAAAATTTCAATTGGACTTCCACTGCTTCTTCCAAAACGAGATTTTATAAATTTAATTTTTTCTATGTTTGGAAAATCTTTAACTTTGTTTTTCCATCTTTTGGTTAACTTTTTGATACTCATTTGCCTTTCATCTTTTGGCAGAAGCTCAAGTCTTATTGAAGCACTGTTTTCACCAGTTATGCCGCCACGTCTGCTTTGTCCAATTTGGCTTCTTACAACAATAACTCCTTTATCCATATCATTTATAAACATTTTTTCAACTGGCGCTATGATCTTTGCAGTTTGAGCTTTATTTGATCCTTTAGTTGTTTCAATCTTTACAAACATTCTTTCTGTTTCTTCCCTCGGAAACATTACAAATTTAATTTGGGTTTTGAAAATAAAAAATGATATTAGTAAAAATCCAAAGAAAAAAACCATTAAAAATGTTCTATGGTTTAAAAACTTATAAAGTATTTTAGAATATTTATCTTCTAGACGATTAAAGTTAACAATATTTATGTTTTTAAATTTAGAAAAGAAACGATTAATAAATGAAGATTGATGCTCCATATGAGACGGTAAAATAAAGATTGATTCTATTAAACTCCCAACAAGCATAAATATTACCATAAGCGGAATGAACGAGATAAATTGACCCAAACGTCCTTGGAAAAAAAACAGAGGAAGAAAGGCAACACAAGTTGTAGCAATACTGGCCGTAATAGGGCCAATCATCTCTTTTGTGCCGTCAATTGCAGCATTTAACACATCTTTTTTTTGGTTAATGTGTCGTAGAATATTTTCTGCAATTATTATTGCATCATCAACAACAATACCGAGAACAATAATAATTGCTGCAAGAGTAACATTGTTCATGGTGTATCCTGCTATCAATGCGCAAACTAAGGCGAATGATAGTGAAAATGGAATACCCATTGCGACCCAAAATGCTGATTTAGTGTCAAGAAAAAGCATAAGCACGATAAGTATTAAAATAAATCCTAATAATCCATTAAAAATTATTAGTTTTAGTCTATTTTTTACTGCTTGTGATTCATCATCCATTAAAATAATATTAAATGGTAGGCTGCTATATGTTTTTTTAAATGGTGTTATAAAATTTTTAACGGCCTTATTTGCTTGTAAGATATCGTACGATATACTTTTCTTAACATTTAAAATGACTGCTTCCTTTCCTTGAACTTTATAAATAGTATTGGGCCTTTCAAATGATTGCTTAATGGTTGCTATATCTTTTAGTTTTACAAATTTATTATCGAGATTATTTCTTAAAACTAATTCTTCAAGTCTTTTTTGATTATCTAGTTCATTTAATACAATTACTTGTGAATCCTTTTTGTCTATTAAGTTTCCAAGAGGTGCCCTTATATTATAGGCATCAATTGTTTTAAGTATTTCGGAAATAGATAGTTGATATTGTATTATTTTTTGTGGGTCATATTCTATTTTCAGTTGAGGTGTAAGATACCCACTCATATCTACGCTACTGATCTCCTTTCTTGCCAATAGCTGGTTTTCAAATGACTTAACAAAGCCTTGTAGTTTTATTCTTTCATCTATTGTTAAGAATTCTTTTTCTTTATGAATAAAAGCAATATCGATAATTGCTTTTTCTGATGTTTTAAAGCGTCTAAAAGTTGGAAGATCAGCTTCTTTTGGCAGGTCAACTTTAAGTACGGAGTCTTTTATTTCTCTTATTACTTCTTGTTTGTCATTAAAGTTTGGATCAATACTAATTCTAAAACTGCTGATACCGGCAGATGAGGTTGTATTAATTTCATAGATTCCGCTAATACCTTTTAGTTCGTTTTCAATTGGCCTTGTAACCATCTGCTCAACATCTTCAGCGGATGATCCAGCAAACCTGACGGATACTCTTAACCAGTCCATTTCTAGACTTGGCATTTCCTCTTTACCAATCTGAATCCAAGCAATGATTGAAGAGAGTAATATGCCAACAAAAATAAGATTAGTTAGCATCTTTTGTTTAATAAAATATTTAATAAGATTGAGCATTAGCAGATTACAATAGTTTAGTTAGGTTCAATATCACTGCATGTAGTTTCAGGTAGTCCTACTGTACATATTCTTGACCATTGTTGTTCCAGTGTAAATGATTTGGAACTAACACAGGTTAGTCCATAATTTTTTTCCCACTGACTACAAACTTGTTCTAAGTTTTGAGGATTTTCATAATAACAAACTCTTTGTCTGTTGCAAGTCGCTCCCCAATTTCCTCTGTGGGTTATTTCATCTTTCCAGCAGAAATTTTGGCATGAACGCAAGTAGACATTTGCAAGTTTTCCAGCAAATATACAAGATATATGCTCTTGTTTTTGCCAACTATCACACTCAGTATTAGACCCCAGGACATTAAAATTTATTGTTATCATAAGAAAAAATATTAGAAAATAATGCATATTATGACTCCTTGAATTAGCAATTTGTATCATTTCAGCTTAACTAGGTAAAGCTGCATATTACTATCAAAGAGTTATAACTTATTGAATTTTCTTCTTGCAGTGGGGACAAATAGTGACTTGTTCATTTTTGGCCATTTCGACTGAGATAATTCCAGTGGGAACAGCAATTATTCCGTATCCTGTTATCATGAGTATGGATGAGAGAAATTGTCCTAACACTGTTTGAGGGGTAATGTCGCCATATCCAACAGTGGTCATAGTAACTATGGCCCAATATATTGATTTAGGAATACTTGTAAAACCGCCCTCTTTACCTTCTACCAAATACATGACAGCTCCAACAATAATTACTAAAGTAAGAATAAATGTTAGAAATATTGTAATTTTGGGTCTGGAGGAGAGTAGAGCACCTTTTAAATTCTGTCCTGCTTTTGTATAGTTGCTAAGTTTTAATATTCTAAAAACTCTCAGTAGTCTTAGTCCTCGAAGAATTAAAAAGCTTTGTGCAAAAGGAAAAATAAATCCAAGATATGATGGGACAACGGCAATAATATCAATCACTCCATAAAAACTAAAAATATATCTCATCTTGCT